>CAYZGY010000997.1:246-3046 GCA_964478085.1 uncultured Planctomycetia bacterium | reverse complement strand
GACGCTTGGAGTGACCGTCGTCAGCGGACTCGCGCGCGGGGTCGACATCAGCTCGCATCGAGCCGCTCTCGACGCGGGAGGACGGACGATCGCGGTGCTCGGGTCGGGGCTCGGTCGACTCTACCCCCCCGAGCACGCGGGCGTCGCCGAGAGCATCGTCCGTGACGGTCGCGGCGCGCTCATCAGCGAGTTTCCGTTCGAGGCGGCCCCGAAGAGCTTCCACTTCCCCCAGCGCAATCGCGTGCTCAGCGCGCTTTCGCGGGTGCTCCTCGTCGCGGAGGCCGGCATCAAGTCGGGAAGCCTGATCACCGTGCGCTGGGCGCTCGAGCAAGGAAAGACCGTCTTCGTCATTCCGGGCCGAATCGACCGCGAAGAGGCACGCGGCGGCCTCGAGCTGTTGCGAGACGGGGCCGGTGTCGCGCTCGGACCCGAAGATCTCCACACGGATCTCGGACTTCTCGTCCCACCCGAAAAGGGGTCCGAGAGCGCAGTCGAGCCGGCGACGAGCCCCTTGCCCGGGCCGCTCGGAAGAGCCCTCGAAGAGCTCTTCGCCGAGCAGGACGTCTGGACCACCGACTCGATCACCGAACGCGTCGACATGCCCGCTCCGCAGCTTCTCGGCGAGCTCTCCCGACTCGAGCTCGGCGAGAAGCTGCATCGATCGCCGTGCGGCGGCTACGCACGAGGAAGGGCCCGGTAAATGCGCGGAGAAGGCGATTCAGCACGAAACCACGCCCACGGGCGGTACCTCAAGACCCGGAGGATAGACTGGTCCCGACACCGAGACGAAATTAGAATGTCGACCCCATGAGACGAATCGCGTTGCTCATCGCTCTGCTTTCGACCGTCCAGCTCGTCACGACGAGCTGCATCCGCGAAGAGATCGAGGATCGGCCCCAGCGACCGAAGCCGCTCGAGTTCGAGTCCTTCGGCCTACAGAGTCCGCTGCGCCCGATCGGCAATCCGCGTGGCGTCAATCTCATCGCCGAGCTGAGCTCGAGAGACATCCGCGCTCACCACGAGAAGCTCCGCAAACACTGGGACGACGAAGTGCGCCGGAAGCTGGACGAGGGCGAGTACCAAGCGACGATGTTCATCGAGGACGACATCGAGGTCTGGCGCGCGGGCCCTCACCAAGTCGCCTATCAACACGGCCGATTCCTCGTCGACGGGCTGACCTACACGCGCGCACCGTACGCGAAGCTCTTCCTCTTCAAGGAGCGAACGGGCGACTTCCGCTTCCGCTTCCACGAGCAGGTCGTTACCGTCGAGGTCGACGGGAAGTGGAAGCCGTCGGTCTACTACTCGATCCAAAACGTCACGGCGGACGGCACGCCGATGTCGGAGGTGCGCAAGCGTGAGCGCAGCCAACGCGTCGGAGCTTCATCGCTGCCGACGGTCCACCGAACGTACGCGATCGAACGTGTCGAGATCGGCCAACGGGTGATCCAGGTCGACGCTCGCACGCGATCGTGGAAGGTCGACGGAAAGCTCTACCGTCCGAGCGCGCAGAAGACTCTCATCCTCGAGGGGGTGCGTCCCTTTGCCTCCGAGTGACACCTTTTCAGCGCCGCGCCTCGAGCGCCTCCCGCCCGAGGAGCGCCAGGTCCTGCTCGGCCTCGCAGAAGACGAGTTCGCGTCGCGAACGAAGGCGGTCATCGCCGAAGCGGGCGAGGCGCGGTATCGCGTCGACCAGCTGAGGCGCTGGGTCTACGAACGTACGCCCGCCGACTTCGAGGAGATGAAGGATCTCCCGAAGCGCTTGCGACAGGCTCTCGACGGTCGCTTCGTCCTCCACCCGCTCGGCTTCTCGACGGCTCAGCGCTCGACCGACGGCACGCAGAAGCTCCTCTGGACCCGCCGGCACGCGAACCAGGTGCGCGCGGCGAGTGCCGGGGCCGACGCGCCCGATCGCGGTCATCTCGAGAGCGTGATGATTCCCGACGGTGATCGTGTGACGTACTGCATCTCGACGCAGTCGGGTTGCCCGGTGAAGTGTACGTTCTGCGCGACGGGATACGGCGGCTTCGCCGGCAATCTCTCGGCGGCGGAGATCGTCGACCAGGTGCTCCAGATGCGAACGCGGACCGAGCGTCCGCCGACGAACCTCGTCTACATGGGCATGGGCGAGCCGCTCCTCAACTACGACAACGTCGCCAAGTCGCTCCAGATCCTGACGGACCCGAAGCAGATTCACTTCGGCGCGCGACGCATCACGGTCTCGACCGTCGGCGTGCCCGATCGCATCCGCCGGCTCGCCAAGGACTTTCCGCAGGCGAAGCTCGCGCTCTCGCTCCACGCGCCGAACGACGACTTGCGCAGCGAGCTGATCCCCCTCAATCGAAAGCATCCGATCGACGAGGTGCTCGCCGCGGTGCGAGAGCACAGCGAGCGGACGAAGAAGAACGCGACCTTCGAGTACGTCGTGCTGCCGAACGTCAACGACTCGGCCGAAGACGCGCGCGCCGTCGGAGCTCTCGTGCGAGGCATCCCGTCGCGGATCAACCTGATCCCGTTCAACCCCTTCGACGAAGCCCCCTACCGCAAGCCGAGGCTGCCGAACGTCCTCCGCTTCCGCGAGATTCTCCAAACGAGCTACGACGGCCCCGTCACCGTCCGCCGCAGCCGCGGCGACGACATCCAGGGAGCCTGCGGGCAGCTGAGCCTGGCGAATCGCTGATCCAGCGCGAGCTCCTGCGCCTTCGAAGAGCTCGGCGATTCTCGCTCTTCGAAGAGAGGCCCTGGGGCGACTCTCAGGGAGAGAAAGAGAGTGCGGCCCAGGGCGTGCAGAGGGAAGTAG
>CAYZGY010000997.1:0-236 GCA_964478085.1 uncultured Planctomycetia bacterium | reverse complement strand
GGTGCCCGCGTCCGCGGGGAGGGACGGACGCGAGCAAGATCAGGGTCGGGAGGTGCTTCGGTTGTCAGTCACCAGACTGAGGAGCAACGGACATGCCGACAGCCGCACTCCGACGCCCTGACGACGTAAGCGGAACACACGAAAGAGAATGCGCAAAGAGCCGATCTCGACGATCGAATCTCCCCGCCTCGACCGAACCTCCCGCCCCGTGTTCGCTCGAAACTGCATGTCCACGG
>CAYZGY010000996.1:0-3053 GCA_964478085.1 uncultured Planctomycetia bacterium | reverse complement strand
CGTGCGCGGCAAGTGGCGCTGCGAGAGCTGCATGTCGGGGACGATCTCCAAAGAGCTTCCCCCGCGGCCGATCGAGAAAGGGCGGCCGTCGCCCAGCCTCCTCGCCTACATCATCGTCTCGAAGTGGGTCGACCACGTCCCGCTCCATCGCCAGGAGCAAATCTTCGCGCGCTACAGCTACGCGCTCAGGCGTCAGACGATGAACGACTGGCTCGGTGCGATCGCGGAGCTCCTTCGGCCGATCGTCGATGCGATGAAGCGCTGGCTTCTCGCCCTGGTTTTCTTACAGTCGGACGATACGCGAATCCAATACCTCGATCGGGAGACGAAGGGGAAGAGTCGTCGCGGATACCTCTGGAGCTATGGCATCCCGCGCGGAGAGGTCGTGTACCAATTACGGCCTGACGTCAGCGGAGGGACGCTAACGGTCGCAACACCGGGAGTGCGAGCCGCGGGTCTCAGCAGCCCGTGCCTCGAGCGTCGACCCGGGGAGGATGGGCGCAAAACAGAGACGATTTTGCCGCCAGGTCGTTTCCCTCCGGTAGGCTCACCGAATCGAAATGCTCTCTCTGGCTGGCAATTGATGCGGACGACGAAGGGCGCCTGTTGGCGTCCTTTCGCGTGTGTCGGCAACACGGAGCGACATCGAGCGGTCGGGCACCTCGGGACGAGCGTCGGGCCGTGCTCGGCGTTCCTCGCGGCCGAAATCGAAGAATCTCGCTCTCTTTCTCTGAGAGCTCGGGACTTGTCCCAAACTCGCGCCATTCCAACGGACCGTGACCTGCACGGGCGGACATGTCCGATTTCCTGCAAAATGCCCTGACTGAGAATCGCGAGAAAGACGAGACGCTGGGATCCGCGAAAGGTAGGGGAAATGACAATCCCCACGTCAAGGTGAATGGTTTGGCGGCCTCCCGGAGTTTTTCGCGGCACCTGCTCGCGTCCGGGCTACTGATAGAAGAGGCTGGCGGGCGCAGAAAAACCGCCTGCCTGCCTTAAGGAAATCGTGTTCTTGAGCGCTCTCAGGGCGTATATGCGTGTGCAGTTCCGATCCGGGAGGACGAGCCGGATCGGAACGTGAAGCGACCACCACTCCTTCAACAGAAAGTCCCGGAACCATGAGCGGCAGGGTGATCAAGGCGGCGCTGGTCAGTTTTCTTTGGATTACCTCGGTCGTCGTCACCTACCTTCTCGCCTCTTCCGGCGTGCCGGTGCGCGTATCGACCGATTCGAGGGTGGAGGCGGAGCGAGAGGACGAACGTATCGCGAAGCTCGCCGGGAGCGTCGCCCAGCGGCGCGCACAGAGGGCTGTGTCGAGAGGAGACAAACCGGATGCTGCCGCGCCGGATGACGTCGAGGCGGTCGGCACGGCAGCCGAACGCGACCTGACCGAATTTCGTGCGGCTCTGTTCGGGACAGACCTCGTGCAGCGGAACGCCGTCCTGGCGCGTGAGTTCGCCGAGCTGACGCCGGAGCGCGCTCTCGAGCTGTTGAAGGAGTTCGAGAAGGCGCCCCGCACTCATCACAACGAGAACAGCTTTCGTCTCTTCGCGCACGCGTGGGCGAAGATCGACGGCGCGGCTGCTCTGAAATACTTGCGCGAGAACCCGGACGGGTACAAGGTCCACGACAGCCACGTGTGGGCCATGTCGGGTTGGGCGCAGTCCGACCCGGAGGCAGCGCTCGAGTATGCGGCGTCTCGGAAGATGGACCACGGGCTCTATCACGGAGTCATTCGTGGTTGGGCGAGAGTCGATCTCGCGGAGGCGGAGACGTACGTGCAGGGAGTCGAGGACGACGGTTTGCGTCGCCGCATGGTCAGCGCACTGGGGGAGTCGTACGTGGACCAGCGTGGCGTCGCGGGAGCTCTAGCGTGGGCGACGGCTGCCTTGGACGGCGGCGATGAGGGATTTGCGCGAGCGGTCGTCGACGACATCCTGGGCCGCTCGATGCACCACAACCCAGCGGATGTTGCTGACTGGATTGATCAACACGGGGACCAGGCAAACATTCATAGCTGGATGTTCGAGCACACGGCGGGGAACTTGGCTCGTCGGGACCCGCGTCTCGCCGCCCAGTGGCTCGAGGATCAGCTCCATGATGATCGCGCCAACGACGGCCGTGCCATCAGTCGAGTCGTCCGGGAGTGGGCCAAGCAGGCACCCGAGGAGGCCGTCGCGTGGATGGAGAACGTCGGCCAGAGCAGGAAACTGAACGACGATGTCTTTCGCCATCTTGCCGGCGCCTGGTCCAGTCGAGATCCGGACGCCGCCTTGGAGTGGGCCGGCGGGCTCGATGCCGCGCGAAAGAAGCGAGCCTACGGCGCGATCGTCGGCCGCATGCCGGAGGAGCGCATCGGCGCCATGACCGACTGGATCCAGCGTAGTCCGGCAGATGTGTCGATGGACAGCGCCCGGGAAGCGTTCGCCTGGAGGACGTTCAAGAAGCATCCGACCACCGCGCTCGCCGAAGCCTCACGTATCGTGAACACCAAGCATCGAGAGGGCATGCTCGTCCGTCTCGCCCACTCCGTCTTCCGTGAGTCTCCCGACGCGGTCACCGCTTGGCTCCCGTCCAGCGGACTGGCACCGAAGGTCCAGGAGCAGATTCTCCGGGGGGGTCGGTAACGGACGACTGAATTCGTAGAATCCCGATCTCAGGAAGGTCGGGCCAGGATGTCTACAGACCGTGCGGTGGGAAAGCCACACGGGCAGGGCATACGGCGGAACGAGCGTCTCCGCGACTGCGCTCAGCACTGCCGTTTTTCATCACCTTCACGAGTTTTCTGCACGGTACACCGCCGCCGATAACGCCGGTGGGCAGGTCCGATTCGTAGAATTCGTAGAATCCGTTGGCGCGCTCGGCGGCCCCTTCCCAAATCCCACGAAACAGAGAACGTTTCGATGCCAACATCATCGCCTCGACGAACCAGCCACACTGCATCCGTAAATCACTTTCGTTCAAGTCCGGACGAGCCGGTGCCGATAATCTCGGTGCCGGCGCTCGAGGCGCTGGTTCGGACTGTCCGAGCCCTCGAGCATCGGCAACCCATC
>CAYZGY010000995.1:0-3053 GCA_964478085.1 uncultured Planctomycetia bacterium | reverse complement strand
CGCCGCGGCCGGGTGGTCCGCCCCCGGGGGGGCGGCGCCGCGGGGCCCCCCCCCGTCCGAGGGTTTTTCGAAGCTGGTCGCGGGGTGTCGTGAAGACGCTCCTCGCGTCGCCGAAAGCCTCGACGAGCCGCTGGGCCCATCCGGCGTCGTAGAGAGTCGCGAGGTGGAGACGCAAGACAGAGGGCGGGTCGTCCGCGTCGACACGTTCCGTGTGGGCACAGCGTGTCGTCAGAAGGGAAGATGGTCGATCGGGCACAGGCCGCCTTTCGTTTTCCGAAGACGGGCGGTGATCCGAGGGCGTGGCGTGGCCGATATCTGGTATAAGGCCGTTCCTTCGCCGTCGCTACAAACTCGCGACAAAGGGCCGTAAATCCGCTTGCGGGAAGGCCCCTCGCATCCCCAGAATACCGCGCATGTCTGAGCCCAGAGATTTCCAAAGAAGAACGCACACGTGCGGCGCCTTGCGCACCTCGGACGTCGATTCGAGCGTCGTCCTCAATGGTTGGGTCGAGAGCATCCGCGATCAGGGAGGCATCCGTTTCCTCGATCTGCGCGATCGCTACGGGATCACGCAGGTGGTCCTCGATCCCAAGGGGCTCGAAAAAGACGTCCTCGACAAGCTCCGCAACGAGTTCGTTCTCGGGATCTCCGGTGTCGTGCGCGCTCGCCCCGCCGAGCTCCACAACAAGAAGCTGGCGACCGGAGAGATCGAGGTCGAGGCGACGGACGTCCAGGTCCTCAACCGCTGCGAGGTGCCGCCGTTCGAGATCGCCGCGTCGAAGAAGGAGCCGGGCGAGGATATCCGTCTGAAGCATCGCTACCTCGACCTGCGCCGCAGCCGCGTGCAGAGGGCCTTCCTCTTCCGTTCGCGTGTCACGCAGATCATGCGCTCGTTCCTCGACGAGGACGACTTCCTCGACATCGAGACGCCGTTCCTGACGCGCTCGACGCCCGAAGGTGCTCGCGACTTCCTCGTGCCGTCGCGCGTCCACCCGGGACACTTCTTCGCCTTGCCGCAGAGTCCGCAGCTCTTCAAGCAGCTGTTCATGGTCTCGGGCTTCGACAAGTATTACCAGATCGTCCGCTGCATGCGCGACGAGGACCTGCGCGCCGACCGCCAGCCCGAGTTCACGCAGCTCGATATGGAGATGTCGTTCGTGCACGAGACGGATGTCCAGGACGTGATCGATCGTCTCCTCGTCCGGCTGTTCAAGGAGCTGCTCGATCACGACGTCGAGCTTCCGCTGCCGCGTATGCCGTACGCCGAGGCGATGGCGAAGTACGGCTCGGATCGTCCCGACACGCGCTTCGATCTTTTCATCACGGATGTCTCCGAGGCGGCGAAGAAGACCGATTTCCAGGTCTTTCAGAACGCGGTCGAGGCGGGCGGGGCTGTTCGTGGTCTCCGGCTCGAAGGCGCGGCCGGTCAGTTCTCGCGCAAGGACATCGACGCGTGCGAGAAGGTCGTCAAGGAGTACGGCGCCAAGGGCCTCGCGTGGGTCAAGCTCGAGGACGGTGGGGCGAAGGGCTCCGTCGCGAAGTTCCTCGGCGACGCGGGACTCGCCGCTCTCAAGGACGCCTTCGGCGCTGGCGACGGGGACCTGGCGGGCGACGGGGACCTGGCGGGCGACGGGGACTTGCTCCTCATGGTCGCCGATACGGAGAAGGTCGCGGCGATCTCGCTCGGCGAGCTGCGCCTTCACTGCGGTCGCAAGCTCGACCTCATCGACGACTCGAAGTTCAACCTGCTCTGGGTCACCGACTTTCCCCTCCTCGAGTACTCGGAGGAAGATGGACGCTACTACGCCTGTCACCACCCGTTCACGAGTCCCGTCTTCGAGGACATTCAGTACCTCGAGAGTGATCCGGGCCGCGTGCGCGCTCGCGCGTACGACGTGATTCTCAACGGCATCGAGCTCGGCGGGGGAAGCATCCGAATCCACGATCGCGACGTGCAGGAGAAGGTCTTCCGCGCGATCGACATGTCCGATCAGGAGGCCGGCGGCAAGTTCGGATTCCTGCTCGAGGCGCTCCAGTACGGCGCGCCGCCGCACGGTGGCATCGCGCTCGGGCTCGATCGTCTCGTCATGCTGCTCCTCGGCGCGCCGTCGATTCGCGACGTCATCCCGTTTCCGAAGACCGCGCGCGGCAACTGCATGATGACGGAGGCGCCCAGCACCGTCGCGGAAGCCCAGCTCGCGGAGCTCTCGTTGAGGACGGAGATCCCCGAGGACGATTCTTGAGGTCGTACGCCCGAAATCGCCGCGAAAACGGGCTGAAACAGTTGCGAGCGCGAGCTTTCGGGCTTTTTCAGTTGACGCGTTTTTCCGGCGCCGATTACGATTTTTCATGTTCCGAGAACGCGCGAATCCCCGCGCCTCCGGAAAGTCTCCCATCACGTTCGTTGATGTCTTAGAACCGAGCCTGTGACCATGGGGCTCGGACTTCCGATAACCGTTTTGAAATAGGAGGTATCTACTCATTCCCCCGCCAGGAAGAAAAGGTCGCGTAGACCCTCGCGATGCGAAGGGCCCACGAATCGTGACCGACCGCGATCGAGGCCCCCCGTGCCGTCTGATCGACGAAGAAGGGCAACAGATGGGCGTTGTGGACATCCAAGAGGCGCTGCGAATCGCGCAGGAGCGCGAGCTCGACCTCGTCGAGATGAACCCGGTGACGCCCGGATCCGCCCCGAGCTCGGGTCCCCGGACCTGCAAGCTCATGGACTTCGGCAAGTACCGGTACCAGCAGACCAAGAAGTCCCGAGGCCAGAAGAAGGCCCCGAACCGACAGAAAGAGGTCAAGCTCCGCCCGAAAACCGAGGAGCACGACTTCCAGGTCAAGATCGACCGCGCCAAGCGTTTCCTCGAGAAGGGCCACAAAGTGCTCGTCTCGATGCAGTTCCGTGGCCGCGAGATGGTCCACATCGAGCTCGGAACGGACCTGCTCTTCCGTTTCGCGGAGTTGCTCGAAGACTGCGCCAAAGTGGAGAAGGCGCCATCTCGAAGCGGCAGGAACCGCGTCGACATGATCCTCTTAGCGCGCTAGTGTCG
>CAYZGY010000994.1:0-3056 GCA_964478085.1 uncultured Planctomycetia bacterium | reverse complement strand
GGGGCTGTCGCCGTCTCGCGCGACCCCGTCAGACTCTTCGGCGCAAGCTGGAACACGGACTACACGTACACCTGGTCCCCCGACGGAAGCCACAGCACGATCTCGCTGCGCGACGCGTTCGTCCGCGGCAGCCCCGACTGGTCGAACGCCGTTCAGGACTGGAAGGTCCAAGGTCGCTGGCTCATCGCGAGCGGCATCGACAAGAGCTCTTCGCGCCCGAGAAATCGACCGCGCGCCGTGATCCAGGCGATCGACCTCGAGACGCGTCGCCTCGTCTCGGAGCTACGCTTACCCCGTCGCCTTCTCGTCGGCCCCGACACGCGCGAGGGCATGGCGATCTTCGACGATCACGTCTGGCTGATTCCCGGCGATCTCGGAAAGACGAATCGACTCTATCGATTCCCGCTGAGCGAACTCGCGTTGCCCCGATGACCTTACGACTACCAGGAACTCGACCCTACCAGCCCGCAAAAGCGAGCTCGAGCGTAGCGCCGCGTCGTGACGTCATCTCGACGTCCGCCGACCTTCAGCAGCAGAATCGCCCTCTGCATCCAGTTCATGCCCATCGTCGAGCGCGTCCAGCGCATGAAAACTCAATCGATGTAGTAGACCTTCGGATTGGCCTTCGCGTTCAGGACTTCTTCGCGGGACGCTCGCACAACGGTGCTCTTCGGGAATCTCCAGGCCTCCTGAATCGACCGCCAGACACAACCCTGGTGAGCTCCATCCTGCTTCTCCGTCTCATTGACGAGCAGTCGCGCCGAGACGGCTGCCATCGACATCTCGATATCCCGACCAAGCTCGAAGAGCAGGTGGGCGAGCGGTGTCAGCGAGATCTCGTACGGCTTCACCCTCTCTCGCTTTTGAAGAAAGCTGTAGTATTGGCCAAACGAGATAGCTCCCGCTTCGACAGGGCTCGAACGAACACGCTCCACGAGGACCGCGCAACCTGTTCCGATTCTCTTTCGACGAGCCACTCCGCCGCGGCGATCGCAGCCTCCCGATCTCCCGACTCGAGCTGGTAGAGATACCAGCGCTCCGCGATCTGCTCGCGCGCCGCGACGAACAACAGGCCGAGCACGACGAGCGAGCCGAGCGCGACGAGGATCGTGAGCCGCTTCGCCGTGACTTTCACGGTCGCGTACGCCCCGCGGCACGTATCGCCTCGATCTTCTCGAGCATGACCTTGAGCCTTCCGGGCTCCTTCTCGGCGAGGTTGTTCTTCTCGGCCGGGTCCTTTGCGAGGTTGTAGAGCTCGTACTTGCCCGGCTTCTTCGTGTACGTCAACGCCTTGATCGGCTTCTTGTTCGCGTACGAGAGCACCTTCCAGTCACCGACGCGAAGCGCGATCGAGGCGGGACGATTCGGCTGCTGGATCAAGTGATCCCTCCCTTTCGCGCCGGCCTTCCCGAGAAGCGCGCCCGAGACATCGAAGCTGTCGGGACACGCATCGTCCGCGAGCTTCTGCCCCGTCATCGCCGCGGCGCTCGCCGCAAGATCGATCGTACAGACGATCTCCTTCGACACGCCCGGCTGGATCGTTCCGGGCCAACACGTGATGAACGGCGTGCACGTGCCGCCTTCGTAGATGCTGTACTTGCCACCCCGGAAGGGGCCCGCAGGCTCATGCTTGCCGAGCTTCTCGATCGCGCCGTCTTTGTATCCGTCATCGAGAACGGGGCCGTTGTCACTGCAAAAGACGATCAGCGTCTTCTCGGTCAGCTTCAAGCGATCGAGAGTCTTGACGATCTCCCCGACGCACCAGTCGAGCTGCAGGATCGCATCACCGCGAAAGCCGAGCTTGCTCTTGCCGTGGAAACGCTCGTGCGGCATGCGCGGCACGTGAATGTCGTGCGAGGAGAAGAAGAGAAAGAACGGCTTGCTCTTGTTCGTCTCGATCCACTTCACGGACTGCTTCACGAACTCGTCGGCGAGATCTTCGTCACGCCAACGTGCGGCGTGCCCGCCCGTATAGAATCCGATGCGACCGATGCCGTTGTGCACGGTCTGATTATGCCCGTGGCTCCAGTCCATCTTGAGCTTCTTGCGCGTCTCGGGATCCTTGCCCGTCGGGTGGTCCTTCGACGGCCGCTTGCGACCGACCCAGAGCGGGTCCTTCGGATCGAGGTTCCTGACGCGATGGTTCTCGACATAGACGCTCGGAACGCGATCGTTTGTCGTCGGAAGCAGGAAGCAGTAGTCGAAGCCGATCTCGAGCGGACCCGGCTTGATCTCGCCGTTCCAATTCGGTGCGGGTTCAGAGCCGAGCCCGAGGTGCCACTTGCCGATCACCGAGGTCGCGTAGCCGGCCTTCTTGAGGATCGACGCCATCGTCTCGGTCCCCGGCTTGATCAGCATGGTCGCGTTCGGCGGTGCGATGCCGGCTCCGCGCTGACGAAACGCGTACTTGCCCGTGAGGAATGAAAAGCGCGTCGGCGTGCACGTCGACGCCGAGCAGTAGCCCTGCGTAAATCGCAGCCCCCGCTTCGCGAGGCTGTCGATATGAGGAGTCTCGATCTCCGTAGCGCCGTAGCAGCTGACGTCCCCGTATCCGAGGTCATCGGCCATGATCACGATGATGTTCGGCTTCGCCTCGACGGCGTGGCCGACGCTACCGAGGGAGGCAACGAATACGAATACGAGAAGAACGGAGAAGCTGCGGGCGATCGAAGGCACAGGCGAGCTCGTTTCATGAGAAGAACCGATGAAAAAACGCGGGGCTCCGAAGACCCGCTGGAACGCTCACGTTAATCGAGCATCCAGGGAGGGTCAACGAAGCCCCGCGTTCGAGTCACGCGGTGCCGGAGATCACGGACAGCCCGGGTACGAGCACGCTCGGAGTCGATCCGGCGTCGGGTCTTCACCGCAGTTCGGCCAAGGAGCCGGAGGCGGCGAGGCACCGAGGAAAGCGAAGCCGAGCGCGAAGACCGGGTCTCTCAGGTCGACGACGCCGTCGTCGTTCACTTCGGACGCGTCGTCGCAGCTAGTGCAAGCTCCACCGCGGAAGAGACAGCTCAGCATGAAGATCGCGTCGGCGAGGTCGATCTTGTTCACGA
>CAYZGY010000993.1:0-3060 GCA_964478085.1 uncultured Planctomycetia bacterium | reverse complement strand
AAATTAACCGGATTCCTTGAAAATCTGAGCCTGTCGTTCCCTGCTCGTGGGTGTTCTCTCGGCCCACGACGATAGGGACGCTCGCTTGCGTCTCGGCGTCGCCCTTCTCCGCGGTGGCTAATGCGACGCCGCGGCCGAGGAGTTCGCGAAGGTCCGAAAGCTCGGCGAGAAGCTCACGACGCCGAACGCGCCCCGCATCCGTTGGCTCGCGGACACCTTCAGCGGTCTCGCGTACCTGCGAGTCGGCGAGCAGGAGAACTGCGTCGCGCGTCACACGAGCCATTCGTGTCTCATGCCGATCGCGAAGGCCGGTCAACACACCGTCGAACGTGGCTCGCGGCTCGCGATCGAGCATCTGACGCGAGCGCTCGAACATCTCCCCAGCGATCCGTCAGCCGCATGGCTTCTCAACATCGCGTACATGACGCTCGGCGAGTATCCGAACGGCGTTCCAGAGCGTTGGCGCATCCCGCCGACGGCCTTCGATTCGTCGCACGATCCGGGTCGCTTCGTCGACGTCGCTCCCGCTGTCGGGCTCGCCACCGTCGGGCTTGCCGGCGGCTCCATTCTCGAAGACTTCGACGGCGACGGCCTGCTCGACGCGATGTGCTCATCGTGGGGGCTCGCCGATCAGGTGCGCTACTTTCGAAATCGTGGCGACGGGACCTTCGAGGATCGCACGGAGGCCGCAGGCCTCGGCGGCATCGTCAGCGGGCTCAACATGATCCACGCCGACTACGACAACGACGGCGACGCGGACGTCTTCATCCTTCGAGGTGCGTGGCTCGGTGACGAAGGTCGCCATCCGAACTCGCTCCTCCGAAACGACGGTGGACGCTTCGTCGATGTCACGGAAGAGGCCGGCCTGTTGACGCTCAAGCCGACGCAGGCTGCCGCGTTCGGTGACTACAACGGTGATGGCTTTCTCGATCTCTTCATCGGCAACGAGACGCAGGACGGCACGAAGTACCCCTGCGAGCTGTTCCACAACAAGGGCGACGGGACCTTCGAAGATGTCGCGGAAGAATGCAGACTCGCGTACACGGGATTCGTCAAAGGGGTGGCTTGGGGCGATTATGACAACGACGGGCGCCTCGATCTTTACCTCTCGTGCCTCGACCAGCCCAACGTCCTCTTTCGAAACGCCGGACCCGATCGACAGGCTCCCGAAGCCGGTAGCGACCACAAGACCGGTCGCAAGGCTCTCTCGCCGCGCCCTTGGAATTTCGTAGACCGCACGCGGACCGCCGGAGTCGCCGAACCACGCCTGAGCTTTCCGACGTGGTTCTTCGACTACGACAACGACGGTCACCTCGACCTCTTCGCATCGGGTTACGACTGGGCCGAGTCGGCGAGCAAGGTCGCGATCGACTACGTGCGCGGCGGCGGCCCCGGTCCGCGCCCGCGACTCTATCGCAACAACGCCGACGGCACGTTCACCGATGTGACGAAAGAAGCCGGCCTCTGGAAAGTGCTCATCACGATGGGCGCGAACTTCGGCGACATCGACGGCGACGGCTACCTCGACATGTACCTCGGCACGGGTGAACCCGACTTCACCGCGCTGATGCCGAATCGGCTTTTTCGCAATAACGAGGGCGAGACTTTCCAAGACTCGACGACCACCGCAGGGCTTGGCCACCTTCAGAAGGGTCACGGCGTCTACTTCGGCGACGTCGACGGTGACGGCGACCAGGATCTCTACACCGTGCTCGGCGGTGCGTTCGAAGGTGATCGCTTCCAGAACGCGCTCTTCGAGAATCCCGGGCACGGGCGGAATTGGATCACGCTGCGCCTCGAAGGTACGCGTGCGAATCGTTCGGCGATCGGTGCGCGAGTCGAAATTGTCCTGAAACAGGGGCGAGGCTCGTGGAGCGTTCACCGCGTCGTCGGAACGGGCGGGAGCTTCGGGTCCTCGAGCGTGCAGCTCGAAGTCGGACTCGACCGGTCGAAGGTGATCGAGGAGATTCGTGTCGACTGGCCGAGCTCGGCGTCCGAGCGTTCGATCTATCGCGACGTACCGATCAACAGCACCGTCGTGCTTCGCGAGGGTGACTCGAAAGCCGAGGTCGTCGAGCCGAAGACGTACATGCTCAGGAAAGCCGCATCGACCGCGATCCATGTACACGCCACGGCACCGAACGAGTGACCGACCGCTTCGACATCGGCCATCCCCCGGAACGTATCGTCTGCCTGACCGAAGAGACGACGGAGCTTCTCTACCTCCTCGGCGAGGAGGACCGCATCGTCGGCATCTCGACGTACACCTGCCGCCCCGAACGCGCGAAAGATGAGAAACCGGTCGTCTCCTCCTTTCGAGACGCGAGCCTCAAGCTCGTCCGCGAGCTCGAGCCCGACCTCGTCATCGGCTTCTCCGACATCCAAGCCGACATCGCCAAGAAGCTCATCGCCGACAATCAGCAGGTGCTGATCTTCAATCAGCGCACGATTCGCGAGATCCTCGAGGTGATCCTCCTCATCGCTCGCATCGTCGGCGCCGAGGATCGCGGACAGAAGCTCGTCGACGAGTACACGACGAAACTTCGCACGCTCGAAGACAAGAACCGCCGACGCAGCTCACGCCCGAAGGTCTACTTCGAAGAGTGGGACGACCCGATGATCACCGCGATCGCCTGGGTCAGCGAGCTCATCGGGATCGCCGGCGGCGACGACATCTTCGCGAACCGCGCGCGAGGCAAGCTCGCCACGGAACGCCAAGTGACGAGCGAAGAGGTCATCGCCCGCTCCCCGGACGTCTACATCGCGAGCTGGTGCGGCAAGCCGCTCGACCGCGAATCGGTCACCGGACGCGAAGGCTGGAGCGAGGTCCCTGCCATCGCGACCGGGAATATCCACGAGCTCGACCCATCGATCATCCTCCAGCCGGGTCCGGCGTGTTTGACGGACGGGGTCGACGCGCTCTGCCGAGCCCTGAGCCATTAAGACATTTATGTCTTTGTAGAAATCATCGATGGCGGCCTTCCGATCTCGCTGCTAAGATTCGACTCGTCGACTGAATGTCGAAGGAGTCCCGTCGCATCATGCGCATCACGATCCCCC
>CAYZGY010000992.1:0-3064 GCA_964478085.1 uncultured Planctomycetia bacterium | reverse complement strand
CTCCTCGACCGATCCGTATTTCTGAATCAATGCGGCAGCCTTCTTCGGGCCGATGCCGGGGACACCCGGGACGTTGTCGGTGCTGTCGCCCGTGAGAGTCTGAATGTCGATCGACTGCTCGGGCGTGAAGCCCATCTTCTCTTCGAGCGCGGCGGGGTCGAAGAGCACGTCTTTCGACGGATCCCAGAGCTTCACCTTGTCGGTGAGGATCTGGTAGAGGTCCTTGTCCTTGCTGACGATGCGCAGCTCGATGTCGTCGTCTACGCACAACCGGGCGATCGTCGCGATGATGTCGTCCGCTTCCTGCCCCGCGATCTTGAAGGTCGGGACGTCCATGACGGCGAGGATCTCCTCGATGCGATCACACTGCGGGTGAAGGTCTTCGGGAGCCGCGTCGCGGTTGGCCTTGTACTCGGGATAGAACTGGCGTCGTTCGGTCGTCTCGTCGCCGTGATCGAGCGCGACGGCGAAGTAGTCGGGAGACTGATCGCGGAGGATACCGTAGACCATCTGCGAGAAGATGTACGTCGCCTTGGTCGGCTCGCCCGAGGGAGCGGAGAGGACGGAGGCGAACGGAGCGTAGTACGCGCGGAAGATCTGGGCGTGGCCGTCGACGAGGTAGAAGGTCTTCACGGATCGATCGCTGATGAGGAGTCGGGAGGAGATGAGGGAAGCGGCTGTCAGACTACGGAAACGGCCGGGCATTCTCCACGGGAAAGGGACTTGAAGTTCCTGCGCGCGTAAACGAGAGTCCAGACCGTCATGAACACACGATTCTCGCTGCTGATATCGCTCGTCGCACCGCTCGCCGTAGGGTTCGTCTCGTGCGCTCGAGAGACTGTCGACGTCGAAGTAACGGAGACCGTCGTCGAGGCACCGCGTGCTTCCGTCCGAATAGGTCTCGAAGTTCTCGCGAGCACGAAGTTCGCGGCGCTCCGCGGCCGACGGGACGGGGTCATCACGAATCCGACGGGCGTCGATCGACAGCTCCGGAGTCTCGTCGATCTCGTCGCCGAAGCTCCCGATGTCGATCTCGTCGCGATCTACGGCCCCGAGCATGGCGCACGAGGCGCGGCGCAGGCAGGAGAAAAGGTCGGCGACGCGAAGGATCCGAAGACGGGCGTTCCGGTCTTCAGCCTCTACG
The DNA here is from genome assembly GCA_964478085.1 of uncultured Planctomycetia bacterium. Taxonomy (GTDB): domain Bacteria; phylum Planctomycetota; class UBA8108; order UBA8108; family UBA8108; genus CAYMLL01. Next base: position 1,920 of record CAYZGY010000992.1, on the reverse strand, counting down.
GCAAGACGCGCCGCCCGACGCCCGAGATGCTGCGCGGTGTCGAGGTCCTGCTCTTCGACATTCAGGATATCGGCGTTCGCTCGTACACGTATCTCTCGACGCTCATCGAGGTGCTCGAGGCCGCGGCCGAGCAGAAGGTCGAGGTCTGGGTGCTCGACCGCCCCGTGCCGATCGGAGCGGATGTCTTCGCCGGGCCCGTTCTCGAGGTCGGGCGAGAGTCGTTCGTCGGCGCGCACACGATTCCGCTTCGTCACGGACTCACGGCGGGCGAATTCGCACGACTCGTGACGAGCGAGCGAAAGATCGCGGTCGAGCTGCGCGTCGTCGCAATGGAGAACTACCGCCGCAGCGATACGTTCGAGTCGACGAGCCGGATTTGGGTCGCTCCTTCGCCGAACATCCCTGATCGCGAGACCGCCCTCGTCTATGCGGGGACGGTTCTGGTCGAGGGGGTCGCGACACTGAGTGAAGGTCGCGGGACGACGCGTCCCTTTCGGCTCGTCGGAGCGCCTTGGCTCGACAGTGAGAAGGTCGCTGCGATGCTCATGTCGGAAAAGCTCCCCGGCGTCCTCTTTCGGTCTGCGCTCTTTCGCCCGACGATGAGCAAGCACGAAGGGAATAGTTGCCGCGCGGTCGAGATCCACGTGACGAATCGAAAAGCCTATCGCCCGATTCTCACGGCGCTCGCGCTTCTCGAGAAGATACGCTCACTGCACCCGAAGGAGCTCGAGTTTCGCGAGACTTTTTTCGACAAGCTCGCCGGCACGTCGGATCTGCGCGAGGCGCTCGAGCGGGGCGTGCCGTTCCGCGAAATCGCCGCGAGTTGGCGGCCGGAGCTCGAGGCCTACCGGGCGCGGCGACGCGCGGTGCTGCTCTACGATTAGGCGAGTCTCATGGGCATTCGCCCGGGCACGTGTCGAACGGTCGGCACTCGACGCTGAGCGCATGCGGGGAGCCTCCAGCGAACTGATAGAGAAGCGCCGAGACGATGTCCGAGACGTCGACCGCTGCGTCTCCGTTCCAGTCCGCCATCTGGACGTTCGAGAGCGACCGGAGCGTCTCGCCGCACGGCCACGGTGTCGCTTCTCCTTGGAAGAGCTTCGCGGCGAGAAAGACGGCGTCGGAGAGGTCTGTCGTTCCGTTGAAGTTGAGATCACCGGGTACGCGACTTCCTGCAGAGATGTCGGGGAGCCCGGGTGATCCGCCGAGCGCGAGGCTCGGGCGCCACTCGGCGGCTCGGCTCGGATCTTCGGGGAGCGCCGCTTCGTCCCGTGCGACGAGCGAAAAGCCCTGTCCGTCCGTGATCGGATGCCACGCGTCGTCGAACCAGACCTCCTGGATCGTCTCACCGACCGATCCGACGAGCGTCAAGACGCCACCGCCGTTGCTCAGTCGGCCGCGATACTCGCCGGTGACGCTGCGACCCTCGAGCCCGTAGTGATCGTCGAAGGCGGCGAGGTTTCGCACGATGACGACGAAGGCGCCCGGCGCCAGCGTCTCGATGTCGCCTTCCGAAAAGTCGAGCTCGATGTCGCCCTCGATGCGCACTCCCGAAAGGTCGACGACGCTCTTGCTGATGTTGCGAAGCTCGAGAAACTCGCGATCTCCGCCGTCGAAGGTGTCTCCCTCTGCCGAAGGGGAAGGGTGATAGTGAATCTCGGTGATCGCGAGCGACGGGGTCACGAAAGTTCGGTCCATCGCTGCACTCCAAACACCTCCTTGGCGAGAGCGTGCGCGGACTCGCGTCGTCGTGTCGATGCGGAGATCGCCGTCACCGCCGGCGAGACGAATCGCGCTTGGTGACGGGGCGCCGCCTTCGAGTCGCGGATGGCTTGCGTGGCTCGTGGAAAACACCTCGGTCGCCGAGGGGATCGAGCGCTCGCCTACAGGCTCGCTTCGCTCCGCCCGAGGCGACAACAC
>CAYZGY010000991.1:0-3066 GCA_964478085.1 uncultured Planctomycetia bacterium | reverse complement strand
CGCGTCCGTCGTGGAGCCTCGAGCTTGTTTTGGGAGGGTAGGATGACGAAGATCGCGTGTTTCGTTTTTTGGTCGGTTCTCTTGACGTCGACGGTGAAGACGTCGTTGGCGAGAGGTGAGAAGCCCGACGTTCTCTTCGTCGCCATCGACGATCTCAACGACTGGGTCGGCTATCTCGGCGGGTATCCGGGCAAGGTCCATACGCCGCACCTCGACCGACTCGCGAAGCGCGGGACCGTCTTCACGAACGCGCACACGGCGTCACCCGTCTGCTGCCCGAGTCGCGCGGCCGTGATGCTCGGTCGCTTCCCATCCTCGACGGGAATCTACAACAACGGTCAATGGTGGAAGCCGCACCTTCCGAAGGCCGTCTCGATGCCACGCCACTTTCGCGCGAATGGCTATCGAGCGGTAGGGGCTGGCAAGCTCTTCCACCACACGGCGGGCAACAATCCGCCGGGCGAGTGGGATGCTTACCGCCGCATGCTCTTCCTCGACAATACGTGGATCCGCTGGAACAGTCCGCTCAACTATCCGTACTCACCGAAGGCGCCCGCGCCGCCGAACTTTCCGTTCTCGGGAATTCGACTCTACTCGCTCGAGTGCGACTGGGGAGTCGTCGAGAAGCCCGACACGGAGTACGACGACGGCATCACGGTCACGTACGCGATCGAGACCCTTCGAAAGCCGCGCGAGAAGCCGCTCTTCCTCGCGTGCGGGATCTTCCACCCGCATCAGCCTTGGTACGTCCCGCAGCGCTACCTCGATCTCTACCCCGAGGATCAGGTGCACGTGCCCGAGGACATTCCCGGTGACCTCGACGACATCCCGAAGCTCGGCCGGAAGCTCGCGCTGCGCAAATTCGGCGATCTCGAGAAGCTGCGAAAGGCGAAGAAGTGGCGCGGCGCGATTCGTCACTATCTCGCGAGCATCAGCTTTGCGGACGCACAAGTCGGACGATTGCTCGACGCGCTCGATCGATTGCCGCGCGCGAAAAACACGATCATCGTGCTGTGGTCCGATCACGGCTGGCATCTCGGCGAGAAGCGGCATTGGCACAAGCGCACACTCTGGGAAGAAGGGACGCGCGTTCCGCTCATCGTCGTCGCCCCCGGTGTCGGCCGACCCGGGCAGCGCTGTGACGAAGCCGTGAGCCTCGTCGACCTCTTTCCGACACTCGTCGATCTCTGTGAGCTTGCGAAGCACGAGTCGCTCGACGGTGAGAGCCTCGTGCCTCTTCTGCGAGATCCGAGGGCGTCACGAAAGCGCCCCGCGGTCACCGAGCACGAGGAGCGTCACGTCTCCGTACGAGGCGAACGCTATCGATACATTCGCTACACCGACGGAAGCGAAGAGCTCTACGATCACTCGAACGACTCGATGGAACGGACGAACCTCGCGAGTCGCGCCGAGCATGCCGAGACCAAGAAGAGGCTTGCCGAGTGGATTCCGACGGCCTGGGCGAAGGGTGCGCCGCGCAAGAACGCATACGTCTTCGATCCGAAGCGGTACACGTTTCGCCACAAGAAGACCGGTGTCGTCGTCGAAGGCGGCACGTGCGAGCTGACGCCCGCCCCGAAGTGATTACGGGCTCATCTTCGCGATGCGAAAGCCGACGTTGACGAGCTCGAACTCGGGATTGATGAAGAACTGCCCCGCCGCCTGGCGGTTGTTCCCGAGAAACCAGGCTCCGGAACGAATGCCGCGAAAGAGACCCCCGACGCGCGACTCGTTCCACTCCCAAGTCTGATTCGCCATTTGACGGACGCCGTACGCGCTCCGCCACTCGGGCATCGGCCTCGTGATAGCGGGGCGTCCCGTGCCAAGCGGCGACATGAGAAGATAGCGACCGCGACCGCGATTCGCCTTCGGCTCGTAGTACGCGGCCTTGTACCACTCGTCCTCGCTCGTGACGAAAAACTTCGCTCCCGGACGTCGCTCCGGGACTCCGTTCTTCGTCAATCGGTAAGCGCCGTCCTCGGTCGTCGCGCGCCCCTGCGGACCGCGCGGTCGCGCGTTGTGGAGCCAGTTCGCGTATCGAAGCGCGTCGAAGTACGAGACGTAATTGACCGGCTGGCTCGCGAGCGCCTTCTTGACGAGGTAGCGGTAGGAGCCGTTCGCCCCTCGCCGAACGATCCCGCCCCGCGGATCGGACGACATGCGCGGGTGGTAAAGCTCCGCAGGATCGCTCGCCGCGACGTGATCGAGAAAATCGGCGTACTCCTCGTTCGTCACCTGGTGCTCCCCGATCTCGTAGACGTACGAAACCGCTCCGTACGCACCACGTCCGTAGTGATTCTCGTCGGCAGCGTTGCTCGCCTGCTCGATCTTGACGAACCTCGACGCCGGGCGCTTCGGCTCGCGGAGGTTCACTGAATCGTGCTCGGGCTCGGCGATCTCTCCGGGATGCTCCCCTGCAGGTAGGAGCGTCGACGGAATCGCGAACGGCGCGCCCTGGAAACGAGCGGCGTCCTTCGGCGCACGGTCGAAGAGCTGCCACTCGGCAAACTCGAGGACGTTCTTCCAGTCCTCGGTGTTGAAGTCGTGCTTGCCGCGACGAAAGACGATGCCGTTGCGTTTCTCCGCGCCGTACAGACGAAAGGCCTTCATCGCCGCGGCACTGGTCACTTGGGAGCCATGAGGATTCGCGAACTCGTCGTCGATGGACTCCGTGCAGAGCAGCGCGCGAGGTGCGATGAGCGCCTTGAGAAAGTGCTGATCGAACGGCAATGCGGACTCGTTGTCACCGAAGAACTTCATGCGCTCGTGGTACCACCACGGCTTGTCGTTCATCCCGCAAGCTTCCGCTCCAGGACCGAGCACGCGATGCGCTCCGGCGCCGCCCGAACCCGAGCCGTTCGGAACAGCGAGCGCGAAACGTTCGTCGAGCGCCGCCGCCAGGAGCGCCATCTTGCCGCCGCGCGAGTGGCCCGTGATCACGATCCGCTTGAGATCGGCCTCCTTGCGCGTCTCGAGGTAATCGACGACGCGCATGCCGCCCCACGCCCAGACCGCGAGCGTCGCCCAATCGTAGTCGGGGTAAGCCTCCTGCGCCGGGCCGATGGG
>CAYZGY010000990.1:2669-3072 GCA_964478085.1 uncultured Planctomycetia bacterium | reverse complement strand
GGCAACAGCGAAGCCGACGGCAAAAGCGCATCGGCGTTCGAAATCCGTGGTCCCGAATCTCACAACAGCATGAGCGTGGACCGGATTCCGGTCAAGGACCCTCGGGGCGCACCAGGCGTTCCAGAGCGTGACGCGCTGACGAAGCAGGAAATCTTCCGAATCCAGGGCACAGCAAAGTGGCTCGATCGCGACTCGGTCCGTCGGACGAGCCGATCGACGTGAGTGGGTGCGTACGAACCTCGCCACGTTTGTCGAGTCGAGCAACGAGCGTACGGAAGAACTCGAAGTCTTCCTCGTTCTCCAGCACTGCGAGAAGCTCGTACGACGGAAGGATCGCGTCGGTAAAACTCGAGCGTCGGAGTGCCTGGCGAACGAGTACTCGAGGCACTCCGACGCTGTCCCG
>CAYZGY010000990.1:0-2659 GCA_964478085.1 uncultured Planctomycetia bacterium | reverse complement strand
GCGGGGGGGGGCGGGCGGGGCCAACGTTTACGGGCGCCACGCCCCCGCTGTCCCGAGAAGCACCGGATCGTGCATCCAAGCTTTGCTGATCTGACGCCAGTCCCGAGCGTGCCTCTTCTCGAACGGAGCTCGCTTTCCCGGACGCCAGGTGAGGCGCGAAGGGCTCGGTATCCTGTGCAGCGCCGGGGACGCGAGCTGCTCGGACTTCGATGGCAGCTCGAGCGCGCGACGGACGATCGCGTCCAGAAGCGCGAGCTCGCCGGTGTCCTCGTCAAGGAACTTCTCGAGCGCGTGTCGCTCGGGCGTGGTCTCTACCGCGTCGAGATGCTCGAAGAACAGATCCGGCTCGTCGCGCAATCGGCTCAAGTGCTGATACACGCGAAACTCGTGCTCGTAGGCGATCCCGAGCGCGAACACACCGAGAACGCAGGTCGCCAGGGCAGCGACAATCAGACGTCTTCGTGTCTTCGGACGTGTGCTCAAGACCTGGCTCCCTGTCGGCCGCGGTCCGCGAGAGCGAAGAGTCCCGGTCGGGTATCAGTTCTGAGAGTGTCTCCCAAGACCGCGTGACCCTGTCGCGGCCACCCTCATCTCGGTGTTGATTCCGCACTGCCCGGGTGACGTAGGCGCGAAGGTTGTCCGGCGGCTCTTTCAGCCGACGAAGCAAGGAGAGAAGACGAGGGGTGACTCCGGCGGCGAGTGCTCTCGCTCCGAGATCGTCGAGATCTGCGATGCGTCGGGCCGCCTCGACGGTGAGTCGTTCGATCTCTCCGTCGTCGACCCTGGCATCGGAGTCACGTCGTTCATCGTCAGGGGGGATTGCGACGGACGTTAGGCCGTCGGTCGCGGCACGCCTCTTCTCTTCGAGCAGCTCTTCCACGTCGTCTCCGGAGTGAACAGGGGGTTTCGGTTCACGAGAGACGACGTAGCGGGCGACGTGATTTTCCTCGACGAGTCCTCCGGAAGAAGGACCGTCAGGTGTCCTCGAACGACTTGTCGAAAGCGATGCAAGCGGCGGAAGCAACGCTTTGGCCGGCCGCGTCCGCTTATGTCGGCGAGCGACCCGGAAAGGGTGGCGAGTTCGTTCGCGTCAGCACTGGCGGCGACCGTGGAGGCCGCGTCGAGGTCGATCTTACCGGTACACGCCAGTGTGGGCACTGCTGTGGGTGCCGTGCAATGTCCGCTCGTAACGCGACGAACGCGGCAGAGTCAGAGAGGGTCGCCACTGGCGCGTTCAGCTTGGGAAGCGGCGAGCGGTGCGACGTAAGTGATACGCTCAAGGAGGATACGACGTCGAGCGATTCGGCTTGCACCGGTGCTTGCACCGGCAAGCAAAAAGACCTCAGCAACGCTACGCCGCTCGAAGCCCTCGCTGCGGTGATTCGTCGACTATCGGCAGAGGATCGGGCCAAGCTCGCCGAGCTGCTTTCCTCAAGCCAACACGACGAGTAGAGAACGACCAGCGAAGAGGTGTACCGATGAGGTCAGGTGGCGTATCTTGATCGAATGCGAGCGTACAGAAGATCGATCGGGGTCGCGGTCTCCATCGTCATCGGGCTGTCGGGGTCAGGGTGCGTCGTACCGACGCAGCGTGTGGAAGACGAGATGAGGTCTTGGGTCGGTCGGCACGAGAGCGAGGTGCAGTTGCATTGGGGGGTTCCCACCCAGGTTCTCGAGCTCCCCGACGGTACTGGTAGAATGCTGGTCTACAGACGAACGACACGGTAAGTCGACCCCGCGTGGGAGGCTGAGCGGTCATTACGAGGAATCGGGTTCGTGTCGGGTGCGGAAATCCGGCAGAACCAGCGTCCAGGAGAATCGCCCTACGTCACTGCAGAAAGGCTCAGCGAGGAACGAAGCGCTCGCCAGCGGGCACTCGCCGGTCCTCCTCGATACATCGACGTAGAAATCGTCCGCGCGTTCAAAGTCGACGACGACGGTAAAGTGATCAGCTATCAGTGGCAGGGGCTCGATCGCTGATCATTCGCTCGATTCGATGGGCGTCTCACCCCTCCTGCGCAACGACGAGATGGCGACGGGCCAAAGCCCCTTGGTTCGTCCGATACCGATGGGATTCCGACCTTCGCCGGGCGAACGCTCCCGCGCTCGTCGGCAAATCAGGTGGGCCATGTTGGCGGAGCCAGCCGAATCGTCAAATGTCGTCCTCCCCGGCATCTACTTCGAGCCGGAACGCCAGCTCTCGCGCCACCGATTCCGGTAGTGGAACGCGCTCGGCGAGTTTCTCCGTGGATCTCACGTCGACCTTGTAGCTCTCGCCCATCACCACGTTAAACCATCGCTCCCGGTCCATCACGACGCGGTACATCTTCTCGTCCTGCGTGGCCTCGATGAACGGCAGGTAGACGTGGATCGGGTGGCCGCAGCGTTCCACCTTCCCGCCGATCCGGTCGACGCGACCCGTGCGCTGCTCGAGCGTGCTCGGGTTCCAGCAGAGGTCGTGATGGATCACGTGGCGACAGTTGAGATGCAGGTCGACGCCCTCCGCCATGACGCTGCTCGCGACGAGGACCTCGGGATAGAACGGCGTGTTGAACGTCAGCATCAGACGCTGCCGCGTCTCGCTCTTCGTGCCACCGTTGACGAGGCGGACGTTCGGCACCAGTCGCTCCGGATTCGCGCCTTGGAGCTCGTCCTCCTC
>CAYZGY010000989.1:0-3076 GCA_964478085.1 uncultured Planctomycetia bacterium | reverse complement strand
ACTGAAGCTGGACACCGATTTCGGACGAAGCTGGACAGCCGTTTCGGACTGAAGCTGGACACTCGCGGGTTGCGCTCGCTTGGGCATTCGGTGCTGCCCTGGGCCTCCGAAAGGAGGTGCCCATGGCCGCACAGAGAGTGCCCATGCACAAAGTAACAGAAGTTCTACGCTTACGGCTTCAGGCCGGGCTACGCGACCGCGCGATCGCCCGCTGCCTCAAGCTCAGCCCCACGACCGTCGGCGACTACCTCAGACGCGCCGCCGACGCTGATCTCGGCTGGCCGCTACCGGACGAACTCGACGACGACGAGCTCGAGCGCCGGCTCTTCCCGCCGCCCGCCACCCCGGCGCCTCGTGAGCCGACCCGCCCCCTGCCCGACGGCCCGTACATCGCTGCCGAGCTCCGGCGCGAGCACGTCACCTTGACCCTCCTGTGGCAGGAGTACAAGGACGAGTACCCCGACGGCTACGAGTACACCCAATTCTGCGAGCACTACCGACGATTCGCTCAGACGATCGACGTCTCGATGCGCCAGACGCACCTCGGCGGCGAGAAACTCTTCGTCGACTACTCCGGCGACGGAATCACCTACGTCGACCGCGACTGGGATCCCGACATCAATACGACCTACGCCGACATGGCGCGCCACTACGGCACGACCATCGTGCCGGCGCGTCCGCGTCGGCCCAATGACAAAGCCAAGGCCGAGAACGGCGTGCTCCTCGCACAACGCTGGATCAACGCCGCGCTCCGCAATCACACCTTCTACAGCGTCACGGAAATCAACAAAGCGATCCGCGAGCTGCTCGCGAAGGTAGATCAGCGCAAGCTTCGCAAGCTCCAGCTCTCGCGCCTGGAGCTCTTCGACAAACTCGACCGACCCGAGCTCTCGCCTCTTCCCACCGAGCGCTACGAGTTTCGCGAGTGGATGAACGGCGTGCGCGTCGGACCTCGACTACCACGTCACCGTCGACTACCACGACTACAGCGTGCCGTATCAGTTCGCCCGCAAGCACATCGACATCGCGGCGAGCCGAAACGTCGTGGAGTTCTATCACAAGCACAGTCGTGTCGCGAGCCACGTTCGCAGCTACGAGCACGGCGGCGCCACGATCGATCTCTCGCACATGCCAGTGTCACATCGCAAGCATCGCGAGTCCTCGCCGTCGACTCTCAACGAGCGCGCACGACGCATCGGTACTTCGACAGTCGAGCTCGTCGAGACCATTCTCGCCGAGCGTCCTCATCCCGAGCAGGGATACCGCGCTTGCCTGGGAATTCTGAACCTCACCAGGCGCTTCGGCGAGGAGCGTCTGGAGAACGCTTGCTTCCGTGCGCTTGTCTCTGGGTGCCGCTCCTACGGCTCCCTGGAAGCGCGGAGGCGTTGGATCCCGAAGAGCTCGTTGGACTCTTGGTCGACGCGGAGTGGACCGGTCGCGAGAATCGCAAACTCACCGCACGCTTGCGGCGCGCACGTTTTCCGCTACGTGCTCACGTCGAGGAGATTAACTACCGACACCCGCGTGGACTGCGCAAGCAGGTCATGCTCGACCTGATCTCTTGTCGCTGGATCGCGGCACGCCAGAACTTGAGCAGCAGCGGCCCGACGGGTCTTGGGAAATCCTGGTTGCCGTGCGCGCTCGGCGAGAAGGCTTGCCGCGACGGATACTCGGTGCTCTACACGCGCTGTCCGACGATCTTCGAGGAGCTGCGGCTCGCGCACGCCGACGGCACGTATCCGAATCTGCTGCGCAAGATCGCCAAGACGCAGCTGCTCATCGTCGACGACTTCGGATCGGCGGCGCTGGACGCGCGTGAGCGTCGTGACCTGCGCGAGATTTTCGAAGGTCGCTACTCCGTGAGCTCGACGATCGTCACGAGTCAGCTCGCGCCACAGCACTGGCACTCGTTTATCGGCGACGACACGGTCGCCGACGCGATTTGCGATCGCTTGATTCACAACGCGCATCGTCTCGAGCTCGACGGCGAATCGATGCGCAAGATCCGCGGGCTCGGTGGCGACAGCGTGGACACCTGAGGCCTGGCACTTCGACGCGTCGTCTGGAAGCGATCGGAGGTCGAAGAACGAGCGGACGCGACCGTTTGACTCGGGAGACGACGAACCGCCGAAGAAGAGCGTGGTCCCCCCCAACTGACAAGGAGACACGATAGATGCGAACAGTTCCCCCTGATCTACTGCGACGGCTACGCAACGACGTGCGGGTCGCCGACGTTATCGATCGTCTCGGCGTCGCGACCAGGGCGCGTGGTGCGCGGCGTGCGTTTCGTTGCCCGCAGTGCGAATGCTTCCACACGGGCGTGCGCGAACGCACGAACCTCGCGCGGTGCTTCGCCTGCGAACGGAACTTCAACCCGATCGACTTCGTGATCGCCGAGCGCCGTTGGACGTTCCTCGACGCCGTCAGGTACCTGAGCGACGAGATCATCGGAGGCGACACGAGCCGCGTTGACGAGCGCCACGACCGCTGAAGCGGAAGCAAAGCGCGTATGGCGCCGTCCCTGACGCCGTGACGGTCGCCGAGCGAAAGGAGGTGTTGATAGGAGAATCCCACAGCTTCCAAGAAGAGCGAACAGGCGTTACGCTCTGTATCTGGACACTGAAAACTAAATCCTACACCCAGCGACGCGACCCTCGAAGGAGGTGTCCAGCTTGGTCCGAGATCGGTGTCCAGCTTGATCCGAAACGACTGTCCAGATTGGCCGGAATACGCAACGTGATGAAACTCGAACGCCCGGAGACAGTCGTAGATCGCGGCAAGTTCAGTCCCGTAGAGGATTCTCCATCTGTTTCCTTGGAAGGGATATCGGATCTCGCCCCAGTCGGTCTCGGGTACGTAGTCTTCGATCATAGGGAACGATGGCAGGAATCCGTAGACGGTCTTGATGAATCGGGCGAACTCCTTGTAGCTGCCGAGCGATCGTCGCTTCGTGAACTCCCCGTCGCCGATCGAGAGTAGTACGGCCTTGAGAAGCGTGTGCTTGTGAGGGCTCGAAATGTTCGGAAGCCAAAGCTCCGAAATCAGGACGGCGTCGAGGACTTCCCCGAAGGAGAAC
>CAYZGY010000988.1:1650-3088 GCA_964478085.1 uncultured Planctomycetia bacterium | reverse complement strand
GTCCATCTCGATCAACTGATCATTCGTCGCAGCAGGTCGATGCCGTGCTTGATGGCCCGCAGGCGCGCGTCCTGGTTTCCGAATTCAGGCTCGACGACGAGGGGCCCCTGGTACCCGACGCGATCGAGCGCCTCGAGGAATCGCTCCATGCCGACGTCGCCCTCACCGAGCGGCACTTCGGCTCCCCACTCGCCGTCGACCTTCGGCGGACGCGCGTCCTTGGCGTGGATGTGGAGGATGTCCGGACCGAGAATCTCGATCGCTCGGATCGGATCACCCATGTTGTAGAGGAGCATGTTCGCGGGATCGAAGTTGACCTTGAGGTTCGAGTGCGCGAGCTCGTCGAGCGTTCGACGGAGGAGGTCGGCCGACTCCTGTCCGGTCTCCATCGTGAAGATGACCCCCTTCGACTTCGCGTAGTCGGCCGCCTCCGAGAGCGTTTCGAGAAAGCTCGAACGCTCGGGACCGTCCGCCTCGGGAATGAACCCGGCGTGTGCGAGCAGGTAGTCGAGACCGAGCGCCGCGGTGCGATCGACCGCCGACTGGAAGATCGTCAGGCACTCCGGCCGCGTCGCCGGATCACCGAAGCCGCCCGTCTTCTGAATCGTCGCAGGCGTCGTGTAGTCCTCCTGAGGAAAGCCGATCATCGAGGCGCTGAGCCGGATGCCCGACTCACGCAGCGCGTCGAGGAAGCCGTCGCCCTCGTCCCACGAGCCGTGGTTCGGATCGCCGAGACCGATCTGGACGACATCGGCCCCCACCTCGTTCGTCAGTCGAACGAGATCCGGAAGGTTACTCACCTGAAGCGACCAGCTACAAACTCCGACGTCGCGGGCCATGGGTTCCTCTGCGCTCTTCGTTTTCCCGAGTTAGGACGAGATGAGAAAAGCCCCGACGCGCACTTCGAACGAGTCACGCGTCGGGGCTTTTCTGGTCGTTACGATACGACGCGAACTACTCGCGCATATCGTGACACGTCTCGCAAGTTTCCTCCACGGTGTCGAGGAGCTTTTTCACCGTGGCGGCGTCCTTCTTCTTCGCGGCAGCGCCGACCTTGACGAGGTCGTCGCGAATCTGCGCCGAGATCTTCTTCCACTTGCCCATGTCCTCCTTCTTGACCTCCTCGCTCGAGTGGTACTGAAGGACGTTGAGCGCCTCGGCGGACATGAGCGCAGCCTTGCGCACCTTCGACCACTTCTTGGCCTTGAGCTGATCGAGGGCCTCGTCGAAGTTGTCGCTGACCATGTCCATGACGACGTCGATGGGCGCGACGGGCTTGTACACCTCGGCCTTCTTCGCATCAAAGATGACTCGATGTCTCAATAAACCGTCTTTTGCTTTTTCCTGAACAACCTCAAAAGACAAAGGACTTTCGTCTTCCTGGACAGCCTCATCATCTACTTTATCGGCATCTGAACCTTCTTCTCCCTTATCCTTT
>CAYZGY010000988.1:0-1640 GCA_964478085.1 uncultured Planctomycetia bacterium | reverse complement strand
CATCGCCCGAAGCTTGGTTGTCACCCGACGCCGCGAACAGGGCGACGAAACCGGCGATGACGATGACGACGAGGCTCGTTGGGATCCACTTGCTCATGGGGTACTCTCCTCCTGGGGACTTGCTTGCGTACGCTGACACGCGGACGCGCAGCGCCTGGATTTCCTGGTTCGTTCCTTTGGAGGGTTCAGCGCGTGAACCCTTTGGCCTGTATTGACGGATACAGATAGCGTTGACGGATACAGAATAGCGTTGACGGGACTGGCTTGACCGAAATCTGTCTGCGACGTTAGGGTCTCGGGCGGAACGCGGCTCAGCCAAACGATACATTTTCCCGAGGGTTCGGGCCCCGTCAAGCACGTCCTACGCGCTTCGGATCGCCCTTTCGGGACGCGCGAGAGCGCGTTGGCGAGGTCCGAACTCACTCTTCGACGAACAGGAAACGGACTTCTTCACACGATGACGGAAGCACGCACGATTCGGATGGGACTCGTCGGTGGCGGGATGTTCGGGGGCGACGTCGTCGTCCGAACGATCGAAGACATCGAACGCTGTGGAATATCGCCCTATCTCGGCCGCATCGGGCTCGACGAACGCGCACGCGATCTCGCACCCGTCCGCTTCGAGCTTGTCGCCGTCGGAACGCATACGGCGAAAACTGCGGAGAATCTCTGCGGGCAGTATCGGGAAAAAATCCCCTCGGCCCGGCCGCAGCCCTATCACGGCGAGACGCCGTGGGTCGATATGTTTCGCGATCACGAGATCGACATTCTCCACATCGCGACTCCCGACTCGCTCCACTACGCCCCCGCGATTTGCGCTCTCACGCACGGCGCGCACCTGATGATCGAAAAGCCCCTCGCGCTTCACGTCGCCGAGGCCGACGAGATCATCGCGAGCGCTGCCGAACGCGGCCTCGTCGCCGGCGTCGACATGCACAAACGCTACGATCCTTGCCACCGCTTCGTCTTCGAGGAGATCGTGCCGCAGATCGGCACGCCACTCTACGGACGGGCGGTCCTCGAAGAGCCCCTCGAGGTGTCGACGAAGACCTTTCGGTGGGCGTCGACCTCGAACCCCTTCAGCTACGTCGGTGTCCACTGGCTCGACCTCTTCACGCACTACCTCGACGCGACCCCCGTCAGTGTTCACGCCGTCGGCCAGAAGGAGCTGCTCGCCACCTGGGACCGCGAAGGCGGTGACGCGCCGATCGACACTTTCGACGCGATGCAGGTTTCCGTCGACTACGAAGGCGGCCTGCGCGTCTACTTCGTCAACAACTGGATCAACCCCGACGAGTTCGAGGCTCCCGTCAATCAAGAGATGGAGCTCGTCGGAACGCGAGGAAAGGTCGAGTTCGACCAGCAGGACCGTGGTCTGCGTGCTACGATCGCGGGAGTCGGAACTCGCACCTTCAATCCGCACTTCACCGCCGACGTCTCACGACCGGGATCGAACGCGAAGGCGTACGACGGCTACGGCAAGGACTCGATCGTCGCGATCGTCGCTGCGGCGGCGGACGTGATTCTCGGCCATCGCGATCTCGCCCGCCTCGCGGGAACCAACCCCCACGCCCCCTCCACGCGCTCGAACCTACCCCTGCTCGAGGCGGCCGAGCACGTCGCGTCGCGCAATCTCCAGC
>CAYZGY010000987.1:0-3092 GCA_964478085.1 uncultured Planctomycetia bacterium | reverse complement strand
AACGTCCGGGTATGGGCGTTATGTTAAATACCCAGGGGGAGCCCCGTGACGGGCAGGCGATCGAAGATTCCCGCTGATCACCCGATTATCGCGATGGCAACTCGAATGATGTTTGGATCTCCACCCTCACGCTCTCTCCTGGCCGCAACGCTAGCGATCGAGATTCGGAGATCGATCGGGATGAGCTGCTGACCATCCTCGAAGGCACGCCCAACGGAACGAGCAACGAGACTGTCCAATGACATCCCGCCGCAACGAAAGAGCACGCCGGAGCTGCCTCGCCGTTCCCGGTTCGAACGATCGCGCGCTCGCGAAGGCGCGCAACCTCGACGCCGACGAGATCGTGATCGACCTCGAGGACGCTGTCCCGCCGGGTGCGAAGGACACCGCGCGGGCGAGGGTCATTGCGGCACTCGAGTCGGGCGAATGGCGTGCGGAGGTGTTGAGCGTTCGCGTGAACGGCCTCGACTCGCCGTGGCTCGAGGCGGACATCGATGCGGTGGCGTCCTGCAGCGCCGTCGACTCGATCGTCGTCCCGAAGGTTGAGGGTGCTGGCACGCTTTCGCGAATCGACTCGATGCTCGAATCGGCCGACGATGGCCGAGAGCGAGAAGCTCCACTCGGGACGCAGGCCTTGATCGAAACGGCCCGCGGGCTGCTCGAATCGGGTTCGATCGCCGCCGGATCCGAACGACTCGAGACGCTCATCATCGGTTACGCCGATCTCGGCGCCTCGCTCGGACGGGAATCGAAGACCACGCCAATGGATTGGTGGCTCCCTGCCCAGGAGACCGTGCTGATCGCGGCTCGGGCGAACGGCCTCCAGGCGATCGACGGTCCCTATCTGGGGACAGCGGTCGACGAGGGCTTCGAGGCCGCAGCTGAGCGCGGGCGCTCGCTCGGCTATGACGGCAAATGGGCGATCCATCCGTCCCAGGTTGGTCGCCTCACGGAGGTTTTCACGCCCTCTGCGGAGCGAGTCGAGCGAGCGCGGGCGGTGCTATCGGCTTTGGAAGCGGCGGCCGAGCAAGGCCGGGGTGCAGCCGCGCTCGACGGCGAGATGATCGACGAGGCGACCTCAGCTGCGGCCCGCGCGACGCTGGCCAAGGCCGGAGTCGTACGATGAGTATCGGCGGCCCCTATTTCGAAGATCTCGCAGTTGGTGATCGTTGGGAGGACGCGCCAGCGATGACCCTGACAGAGGGTGCTGCTGCGCTCCACCAGGCGATTCTCGGCGACCGGTTGCGTCTGCCGCTCGATCGCGAGCTCGCTGCGCGGGTCGCTGGCGCCGAGCGTGGTCTGGCCCATCCAGGCCTCGTCTGGGACATCTCAATCGGCCAGTCGACGCCCGTGACGCAGCGAGTCATCGCCAACGTCTTCTATCGCGGCCTCGTGCTGAGGCGCATACCTCAGATCGGAGACACGCTGCGAACGACCACCGAAGTAGTCGCGTTACGCGAAACGCGATCGCGACCCGCAGGTCTTGCGGCTCTGCGGATCCATACCGTCGACCAGGAGGCCCGGGCGGTTCTCGACTACGTTCGTTGCGCGATGTTGCCGACTCGCCCTGGCGCCGAGCCGACAGGCCACGCGGCAGACCTGGAGGAAGTCGGGCGCAAAGTGTCCGACGTGGAACTTCGCATGGCGACGGCTGATTGGAATCTGGCGATGCTCGCGGCCGAACCGGGACACCGTCCGCCGCCCAGGGCCGGACCGGAGCTCCTGCTCGAGGGCGGCGACGTCGTCAGCTCGGCATCCGAACTGGCTCGACTCTCACTCAACGTCGCGATGGCTCATCACGACGAAGCAGCTGGTAGCGGGCGTCGACTGGTCTATGGCGGGCACACGATAGGCATAGCCGCTGCCCAGGCGAGCCGAGCGCTGCCCGGACTGACGATGATTTGTGGCTGGCACAGCTGCGATCACACAGGGCCGGTCTACGAGGGAGACACTTTGCGCAGCCGGATCACGATCGAGCGCCGCGACGGTGAACTGCTGCACTTGCGCTCGCTCGTCGAGGCTGATCGCACCGGTCTCGACGAGCCCGTTCCGGCGCTCGACTGGCGCTTCGTTGGGGTCTACTCATGAGCACGGCTCAGACCGATGGGATCCTTCGTGGCCTGCGCGTGGTGGAGGGATCGGCTTTCGTAGCCGCGCCGCTCGGCGGAATGACGCTGGCACAGCTCGGAGCCGACGTGATCCGCTTCGACCGGATCGAAGGTGGTCTCGATCACGATCGCTGGCCGCTCGCGCGAGACGGTCAGAGTCTGTTCTGGGCGGGGCTGAACAAGAACAAGCGCTCCATCCGAATCGACCTGGCGCGAGAGGAAGGCCGGGAGCTGGTCCAACGCCTCGTGGCTGCTCCCGGGCCCGAGGCCGGCTGTTTCTTGACCAACTTCCCGGCGCGGGGCTGGCTCTCGTATGAGCGGATGTCGCGTCAGCGCGAGGATCTCGTGATGGTCGCGCTGACCGGCAACCCGGACGGCAGCAGCGAAGTCGACTACACGGTCAACCCGGCCACCGGATTTCCGTGGGCCACGGGACCGAGAAACTTCTCGGAGCCCCTCAATAGCGTACTGCCGGCTTGGGACATTGCGATGGGAGAGCTTGCCGCGATCGGCCTGCTCGCGGCAGAGCGTCGCCGCAGCCGAACAGGGGAGGGTGCGCTGGTCAAGCTCTCGCTCTCCGACGTCGCCTTCGCCATGGTTGGCCATCTCGGTCGGATCGCGGAGGCGCAGCTCGGGTCTCAGGACGCGCCCAAGGATGGAAACTACCTCTACGGCGCGTTCGGCGCGGATTTTCGTACGAAGGACGGGCGCCACGTGATGGTCGTCGCGCTGACCAAGCGCCAATGGGAGGCGCTCAAAGACGCCACGGATTTCGAGACGGCGTGCCAGACGATCGAGCAGACGACCGGCCACAGCCTCGACTCCGAAAGCGGCCGCTTCGAGTCGCGCGACCTCATTGCGGCGCTGCTCAAGCCCTGGTTCGAGAGCCGTACGCTAGAGACGATTCGCAGTGCCTTCGACAGCACCGGCGTCTCCTGGGGCCCCTATCAGACTTTTCGTCAGCTGGTCGAAGAAGACGTACGG
>CAYZGY010000986.1:0-3097 GCA_964478085.1 uncultured Planctomycetia bacterium | reverse complement strand
GCTCCGCACGCGACGGCGTGGGATAGGTCGCCTCGACGGCGACATTGAGCAAGGTCGGAGCGACGAGCACGAAGAGCACCCAAGCGGAGCCGAGCGCTGTCGCTGCGCTCGCAGCACCCTTCGCGACCGTGTTCACCGCCATGGAAAGCGCGATCCAAAAGAGGCTGTACGCCACCACGACTCCGATCGCGAACGCCGCTCGTGCGAAGGCGACCTCGGCCTCGCTCGAGCTCCAGGCAATGAGGACCGCGAGACAGGCGACGATCACGAGTGGCAGCGACCGCGCGATAGAACGCCGGAGCATCCAGCCGAACGGCGAGATCCCCTGCGCGAGCGCTATGCGGAGAGTTCCCGTTTCCCGATCGCCGGCCATCAGGTCGTACGTGAGACCGAGGAGGAAGAGCGGAAAGAGCCAAATCAGAACGAACGCCAAGTCGAAGGAGCCCGACAGCAGATGGGACGGATTCTCGATCTCGGCTCGATTCTCCGCCGGCTTGCTCGAGCCGAAGATCGATACGACCTCGCTCGGAGGAGAGAGATCCGACTGCCCCACCGCGAGCGCCGGAATCGGAGCCGGGGGCATCACGGCAGAGAACCCGCGAGAAGCGACGTAATCCGACGGATACGCGGCTTGCTGGCCGCCGGAATTCTCCGCCCGCTTCCGCAAGGCCTGCTTGATGTTGTTGTGACTCTTCGTGACAGCGTCTCGAGCACCCTCGCCGGCGTCGCTGACGCGGACACCCGCCGCCTTGCCGTTCGAGATGCCGTAACTGACCGTCCCCGCGAAGAGAACGAGAAGGACCCACGCGGACTTGTCTCGCGCCAAGAGGCGCAGCTCGAGAAGAAAGATGTTCCAGCTCATGAAAGACCAGGGTCTGTCTGAATAGCCTTGCTGGTTGGGGTGAATCGCATCGAAGCGTAGCGAAGATCGAGAGGGGGCTTCCCGAAAGCCCCCTAACCTACATCGGCTTTAGCCGAGGGGCGGCGAGGACGAGGAGCACACAAGCGGCGATCGCCCAGAATCCGAGAACCGTGAGTCCGGAAGTTGCAGCGCTGAGCGCGTCGTCGTTCGACGGAGGCTCGTACTGAAACTGGGGAAGCTTCTCCCAGAGCTCCTTCCCCGCGACGGCGCCGTGACCGGCGGCCTTGTCCGGATTGTCGATCATGTACTGATTGAGGACGTGGACGAACTTCAATCGGTGCCTCTCCGCCTCTTCCATGAAGTGACGGTGATGGCTGAAGTCCGTTCCAGAGAGAATCATCGAGGCCGAGCGAAGCCCGAGAAGCGGCGAGGCGAATCCGGCCCACGTCACATTGCGATCCTGCGCTTCCATCTTGTCCCAGAGATTCGCCGAGTGCTTGCCCCAGACGGCCGCCTGGCGCTCCTCGAGAGCAAGCATCAGCCTCCCCTGGAAGACGGCCTGAGCCTTTCGTCGATCGGGAAACTCGGCGACCGTCTCATCGCGGAGCTTCGTCACCCATTCGCCGTGCGGGTGGTGCCCGTAGAGCCCCTTCTTCGTCAGCTCCTCGTCACGATCGGCCTCGAACTCAGCCAGACTCGGGGTCGGCTCTTGCGCACGGGCGTAGTCCGACGCGAGGCGTGGAGCGAGCAGCGTGTTGACCGCCCAGAGGCCGAGCAGAATCGCGAGCGCAGTACGAGGAGTCGAGGAGATCGCCGAAACCGTCAGAGAAATCGCGAGAACCGCGAGCAAGTAGAGCGAGTACGCGACGCCGATCCAAACGAACCGCGACCAGCCGCCGTCCCAACTCCCTCCTCCCCAGGCCTCGCTGCCCGAGAGCTTCGAGAGCGCGATGCCGCCGACGACGAGAACGGGGACGAAGAGCACCAGAAGCGCTGCGCCGAGTCCGACAGCCTTTCCGAAAACGACCTGACGCGGCGTCACACCGAGGCTGAGCAGCTGACGCAGCGTGCCGCTCTGTCGCTCACCGGACAGCGCGCCGAAAGTCAGGAGAACGATGACGAGCGGCGCGAGCATCTGCATCGCGGTCGCAGCCGTGAGCTCGCCGAATCGGCGCATCGCCGTCGCGTCCTGGGCCGGGAGCCCCGTCGCCGCGTTCTGCTTGTGCGCCTCGAGGAAGAGCGACGTGCCGAGGAACGGCTCGAGCCCCCGATCGAAGATTCCGAGCGGCGCGACGGGCTTGAAGACGTACACGCCGTAGTGCGCGGCCGAGTGCGAGTTCTTCTGGCCTTGCTCGAGCCAGGCGTGACGCTCGTTGTGCGCGGCCTCCTCGCGCTCGTGCTGGATCCGGTCGACCTGCTGATACGCGAGATAGATCGAGACACCGAGCAACGCGAGGACGACGACGGCAGCCACGCGGAAGCGTCCGTCTCTCCAAGCGTCGCGAAACTCTTTGCGGGCGATGGAGAAAATCATGCGCGAATGTGCTTCAGGTAGAGTTGTTCGAGGTCGACGTCCTTGATCTCGTCGGCCGCGTACTGCCCTTTCATCTGACCGTCGATCAGGATGCCGACACGCGTCGCATCCTCACGCGCGCGGAAGAGGTCGTGCGTCGCCATCAAGATCGCGACACCCTCACCCGCGAGCTTACGGATCAGCTGCGAGAACTCGTGAGATGCCGAGGGATCGAGTCCCGACGTCGGCTCATCGAGGAGCAGCGCCTTGGCTTCTGTCGCGAGCGCGAGCGCGATCCCGACCTTCTGCCGCATTCCCTTCGAGTAGGTCGACACGCGACGCGTCGCGGCGTCCTTCTGGAGCCCGGCACGCTCGAGAAGCTCGTGGAGCTCCTTCTTCGAGTGCTTGCGGCCACCGAGCCTCGAGAAGTAGTCGAGGTTCTCGACGCCCGAGAAGCGCGGATAGAGCATGACCTGCTCGGGGATGTACGCGAGCTTGCGGCGTGCCGCGATCGGATTGGCCGGAACGCTCTCCCCTTCGACCTTGATCTCTCCCGTGTCGGGAGAGAGGAAGCCGAGGAACATGTTGATCGTCGTCGTCTTCCCGGCGCCGTTCGGGCCGAGAAGCGCAAATACCTCGCCAGCCGGGACGCTCAGGCTGAGCTTGTTGACCGCGACGTGCTGCTGAAAGCTCTTACAGAGCTTGTCCGTTTCGAGCATGGG
>CAYZGY010000985.1:0-3104 GCA_964478085.1 uncultured Planctomycetia bacterium | reverse complement strand
GTCCATGGACCTTGGCTATTGGGTGGGCCACGAGCAGCTTGAAGAGGCCGAGCTTTTTGAAGAAATACTCGTCTGGGTATTGACGGTACCCGGTGCCTCGCTTTCCGCGTCGACGCATCAACCATCTGCGCAACCTTCGGAGCGTGTAGTTCTGAAACACCCGATAGATTTTGAGGACTGGGCCTTGGTTGAAATAGCCAGCCCAGCCTCGTAGCTGTCGACTGATTTTCTCCACACGCTCCTGCGGTGACATGAGATTCCACCGGCAAGAGGGGCTTCGAACGGTACGATCCCGCCGCGAGCTCCTCTCGCAGATTCTGGAGCCACGTATCTACACCTCGAGAGTCGATGTCCGCGAATCTCTCATCGTCGACGCCCGGTGCTCCGCCGTTTCGGCGGCAGCGCCGGTACGCCTCGGCGAGAACGTCCTCGCGGCAGACCTTGTCCCACAGGCTGTAGAATCGAAAGCTCCGTTCGGACTTGGCTTTCGCCTGTAGTGACATACTGCGGCATCTCGGCCCTGTTTCGATGGCCGATACGGTCGCGTTGGTAATTCTCCGGCGCGCGCGTGATCGGAACGGACGCGGGTCCGGGTTTCGAGTCGAAATCGGAGGCTTCGGTCAGGTTTTGCAGCCTTGCCGGGAGCACACGATGGGGTCGACGGTCTCCGCCGCCCACACCGGAGTCAAGCTGCTCGCATCTCCCTCGAGGAACGCGAACTGACGCTCCACGTTCTCGTAGTCGTAGCCGTCCTCTTCGATGCGGCCCGTCAACTCCCCTTTCCTCGCTCCAGAAGGTCGCAGCACCTCCCCCGACGCTCGTCGCCTCCGACAGTGACTGCGCATCACGAAGGAGGTAGCCCTTCGCGTAGCGAACCGCTCCCTCGCCACTGAGCACGAAGCGAAGCGCGGCACCGCGGATCGCGACCTTTCGACCCGCGTCATCCGTGACGACCTGCGCGAACGAGACCACAAAGCCGAGTCCGACACGACGCACCTCGTCGCCTTCGAGCTCGGCGCCCGAGACACCGAAGAAGTCCTGATTGTCATCGACGAATCGACGAATCGACGAATCGACGAATCGACGAATCGACGCAACGCACCCGTGACGACCACAGGGTCGAACTCCCCCGACAGATCGAGCTCGAGGCCGCCGCTATCGAGGAGGCGAAACTCCTCGTGCGGTGCGACGAAGCGCGGCGCACGAAGCACGTCGTCCCAAAAGACCCGCCACGACGCTCCGTTTCGATCGCGGAACTCCTCCACTCCCGTCGGCAGCAGTTCGGCGAGGCCCGAAAGATAGATGGGTCGACTCGGCGAATGCGGAATCTGGGTGTCGTAGGACTCCGCTGCGGGCGACTCGTCCTGAGCCAAAGCAGGCGCGACGAAGACCGAGACGGACACGGACAGAACAGCGATCAGGACCCAGAGGCACGAACGCCCCTGTACGCGCAGACTCGTCGTCGACATCAGCACCCCTCTCCGGCTCGTCCGAGCCGCTGGCCCCAAGAAACCCTTGCTGGACAGACGATTTCTTTTTATCAACTTTCCTGATACCAAACAAGCTCCGTCCCTTTTCGCATTTTTCGGATGATCGGACAATCTGCGAACACCGCGACCGCCGTTCTCGTTTACAGCGCCCGCGAAAGCTGGATAATGATCGTACATTTCGGGCTGTTCGGAGACCTCCTCATGACTCGTCACGGTGACTCTCGCCTCCAACGCGTACTGAGCGTCCTGCTCGTCCCGGGTATCGTCTTGTTCCTCGGCCTCGTCCTGTCGGGGTCGGCGGTCGCGAAGGACGAGGACAAGGACAAGGGAAAGAACAGGCTCAAGAAGGTCGACTTCGCCGAGATGGCTCGAGAGCAATTCGAGCGCATCAAGGACTCGACGGCCCTCAAGTACAACTGGGATTCGATTCTGAGCTTCGCGGCGAGCGGCAAGGGCCCCGTCCTCCAGGACCTGATCGACGCGTACAAGAAACCGCCGGCCAAGCCACACACCGAGCTGCGCTACCTGCTGGCGACCGGGATTCGCCTTCACTACATCAGCGAGTTCGCGATCAGTGGCGGCAAACTCGATGCCGCGACCGCCAAACGGCTCGCGTCGTTCGCGTCGAAAGACTGCGCCCGAGAGCAGGACGCCTGGGCGGCCTTCAACGCGCTCCGCGCGCTGGCCTCCGGCGATGCGAGTTTCACCGAAGCGGTGCGCGAGCAAGTCGACGAAGGCTCGACCCCGCTCCTGCGTGCCGCGGCAGCCGAAGCTCTCGGTCGACGTCGCGACGAAGCCCAACTCGAGTTCCTCGAGTCGGCTCTCACGAAGGCCCTCAAGGAAGAGGACAAGTCCGCTCGTGTGCTCCTCGTCGAGTCGCTCACCTGGGCGATCGCAAACACGTGCGCCCCGAAGCCGAAGGTCGCCGCGCCCGTGAAGCCCAAACCTCGTCGCGTCTTCCTGGGAACTCCCAAAGCTTCGGACGAAGTCGAAGACAAGGCCGAATCGGACGAGCCGGCGGCCTCTCCGCACCTCGCTCGGCTCAAGCGCGTCTTGACGATGACCAAGGGCGCAGCCCTCCTCCCGCGCACGCAACGTCAGCTCGACCTCGCGCTGCAGTACGCGCTCGGAGCCAAAGACGAGGCGGACATGAACCGCCTTCTGCGCGTCAAGAAGAAGAAAGAGGAGCCGAGTCCCTCCAAGTCGAAGTCCCGCAAGAGGAGCAAGACCTACGTCGCGCCACCGCCCGTCCGATTCATGGGTCTCGAGGCGCAAGGAGACCGCGTTCTGTTCATCCTCGATGCCTCCGACTCGATGCTCAAGCCGCTGAGTGAACGAGAGAAGGAGATCCTTCGCGATCTCATCGAGAAGGACGTCAAGAAGAAGCCCGAAGAGCCCGCGGGCAAGAAGTCGAGAAGTCGCAGCAAGACCGTCGTGCGCAAAGAATCCCGCCTCAAGAAGGGACTGAGCTCCGACTGGGACAAGGTCAACACACGCTTCGACGCCGCCCGCGCGCACCTCAAGCACACGCTCTGGAAGATGGACTCCGCGACGACCTTCGCCGTCCTCCTCTTCGGCACCAAGTCGGAGCTTCTCAAGATCACGCCGAACTTC
>CAYZGY010000984.1:0-3112 GCA_964478085.1 uncultured Planctomycetia bacterium | reverse complement strand
GTTGGGGTGAATCGATCGCGAAGCGATCGAGAGGGGGCTTCCCGAAAGCCCCCTCAAAAAATCACGGGTGAGTCCCTAAAGGGACTCCTTGAACTCTTTACCGGGTTTGAACGCGACCGACTTCGACGCGGCGATCGTCATCGGCTCGCCCGTCTGCGGGTTACGTCCCTGGCGCTCTTTTCTTTCGCGCACCTCGAACGTGCCGAATCCCACAATCTGGACCTTCTGGTCCTTCACGACGCCGGCCTTGATCGCGTCGATCACGGCGGTGACGGCGCGCTCGCCATCCGCTCGAGAGGCTTCGATCGCGGCGGTGACGGCGTCGATGAGCTCTGCCTTATTCATCTCTTCCTACTCCTTCTCGTGCCTTTCTGGAGAAAGACGTGTGTTTGTTGGTGTTTAGCGGCCTTTCACAGCTTGTCGCGCCGATGCGTAAATCGTTACGCGGACTGGGTCCGAGTCGCCTGCCCGACTGCTGCGGGCCACCCATCTTCTTTATCGGAGGCGAGTATAGGAATGTTCTCGATGGGGTGTCAATGGCTAAACCACGGTGAATCGCCCGGAAAACCCTGATTATCCAGCATTTCCCGGTGATGGAGGTCCTCGAGCGCACCTCGTGTTCGTGCCGACACACGGATATACTTCTCCGTCATGACACAGTCCGCGCTCCGCACCTTGCCACAGATCGAGAAGGCCCTCCACTGGGATGCGGTCGTCTCGCTCATCGCCGAATTCTCGCGCACGGAAGTCACGCGCGCGTTGCGGGAAGCGATCGAAGGGATCCGTCGCGAGATTCTCGACGGCACGGTGTCGGCCGAAGAGGCGACGGCTCTGACGTCGCAAAGGGGCGTCGTCGAACGGACGCGTGCGGTACTCGCGGAACGATCGCTGTCGGCCTACCGACGCGTCATCAACGGCACGGGCATCTTGCTTCACACGGGGCTCGGCCGCGCCGCGCTCTCGAACGAAGCCGTCGATGCCGTGGCAGAGAACTTGCGCGGCTACTCGCTCGTCGAGGTCGACGGCAAGACCGGAGAGCGCAACGAACGCGAAGAGGCGCTCCGCACGCTCCTCTGCGAGCTCACGGGTGCGGAGTCGGCGACGGTCGTCAACAACAACGCCGCCGCGACGCTCCTGCTTCTCGGCTCGTTCGCCCGCGGGAAGGAAGTGATCCTCTCACGCGGCCAGATGGTCGAGATCGGCGGCTCGTTCCGTGTCCCCGAGATCCTCGTGGAGAGCGGCGCTCGACTCGTCGAGGTGGGAACGACCAACCGTACCTACGTGCGCGACTACGCGAACGCGATCACCGAGGACACGGGGCTGCTGCTCGAGGTTCACACGTCGAACTACGCGATTCGCGGCTTCGCACGCCATACGCCGCTCGACGAGCTCGTCGCGCTTGGCGCCGAGCGCGGCATTCCCGTGATCAGCGATCTCGGCTCCGGGTGCTTCCTCGACCTGACGCAGTTCGGCTTCGAGCCCGAGCCGCTCGTCCGCGACGCCGTCGCGATGGGTCCCGACCTCGTCTGCTTCAGCGGTGACAAGCTCCTCGGAGGACCTCAAGCCGGGATCATCGTCGGAAAGAAGGACGCGGTCGCACGCGTGCGCCGCCATCCGCTCTTCCGCACGCTTCGCGTCGACAAGGTGACGCTAACCCTGCTCGAAGCGACCCTGCGGCTCTACCGTGACCCCGAGACGCTCTACAAGACCGTGCCGATTCTGCGGCTATTGAGTCTTCCTGCGAACGAGATCGAAGGGCGTGTCCGTGCCTTCCTCGCACGCCTCGGCCCGGCTGCGGAGAAGCTCGGCGCCGAGTGCGTCGAGAGCACCTCGCAGACCGGAAGCGGCTCGCTCCCCGACCAAGGCGTTCCGAGCTGGGCCCTCGCGCTCGAGGTGCCGAACACCTCGACGAAACAGCTCGCGGACAAGCTCCGATCGGCGACGCCACCCGTGTTCACGCGCGTCCACGGCGAACGCGTGCTGATCGACTTCCGCACGGTGCTCGACGGCGAGGAAGAAGAGCTCCTGCGAATCTTGAGCGCGCTGGCGTAACGCGCTACGGCTCGGTTTTCGTCTTCGAAGGCAGCTGGGATATGCCGACCCTGTAAACTCCGAGCCGCGTGCAGACCTCGAGGACCTTCGTTACGGAAGCGTACGGAACATCTCGACTCGATCGCACGTGGACCTCGAGACTCGTCAGGGGCGATCCGTTCTCGGCGGTCTTCGGCTTTCGTCCCGACGCTCTGTCCTCTCGCGTTCGGGCCTCGATCCGCTTACGCATCCCCTTCTCGACCTCCTCGAGCGAGAGACGCTTGCCGTCGATCTCGTAGGCGGTCTTGCCGCCGACCTCGCGGACGATGATCTTCAGCGGGCCCGAGCCGAAATCCTTCGCGAGCGGCGCAGATCGTTGCGATCCGATCGGGCGACGTAGGTAAACTGCGTCGATCAGCCGGACTCGCTTGCCGTCCTTCTCGACCTCGGCTCGCCAACGAAACCTCATCTCGTCGAGCCGCTCGATCCACTGAAAGAGCGGAGGCTCACCCGCTGTCGGCTCGCCCTCGAAGTGAAGGCGACGCCCCTCGACTCGCACCATGCCCTCCGAACGAGCACCCGCGGCGTTCAATCCCCACGAGCGGATCGTGCCGGTCTTCGCGTCGTGACAGTAGTACGTCTCGTAGCGTTGATACTCGCCCTTCGGCCCTTGAACGTAAGTGCGCACGCGGACCGGCTTCTTGCCCATCCCCCACTCGTACACGTTGCGCGCTCGGAGCGGCTGACCGCTTGCCTACTTGGCGTCGACGTGCCACTCGTAGCCGACGTACGGAGCGAGAACACTCAGCGACGGGGCGTGCGGCGGCTTCGCTGCGCTGGCGTCAGCCTCGGAGATCGAGTTCGGAAGAACTACCCAAACGACGAGGAGAATCGACCCGAAGCTGCGACGCGAGGGAAGAGATCTTGAGGAGCTCATCGTTTCCATCCTCGGATTTCGGTTTCCGAAGTGATCGAACGAGCTCGACTCGACGAGGACGATTCAGGAGCTCGCTCTTCCCGCTGGAGAATTGGCGAGTTTCAGCGACGAAGAGCTCGGGCGAATCGGCCGCTTGGACGCCGA
>CAYZGY010000983.1:0-3116 GCA_964478085.1 uncultured Planctomycetia bacterium | reverse complement strand
CATCGATCGCGTTGTCTTGGATCACGAACGCGAGGCCACACGGATCCGCTCCATGTCCACGTATCACCGAGGGCGCCCGCGACGACGAAGCCGCCCGGGAGGACGTGGACGGCTCGAATCGGGTCGTACGTCATCGCGTCATAGTGTCTCGGCGAAGGCGATGGACCACCTGTGCCGGCGCGAAACCAGCGATCGCCATCCCACTCGAAGGTGTCTGCCGATCGTCCCGAGGCTTCCCAACCGCCGAAGAGAACGACGCGACTACGAATTCGATCGAACGACATCGCGTGGTCGTAACGTTCCGAGGGGCAGGCTGTCGGGCAATTGACGGGGTTCGCTGTCGTCCACCCGTACCCCTGCGAGCACGTCGCCGGTGTGCAGTTCACCGTCACGCGCGTCGTACCCGTCGACCCGTTCTGTCCTCCGACTCGGATCCAGCAGCGTCGACCGAGTGAGACATTGAACTCGATCGTCGGAGTGCCGAAGCTCGAGCACGCCACTTGATTCCCCGCGACTGGGCAACCGTCCCGCGCGGCGAGCACCGGAGAGAATCCCGCGCTCGGAGACACGGCCGAGACGGTCAGGCGGTTGCTGCACGTCGAATCGAGGTAGTACCGGACATCTCGTGTGCTCGAGCAGCCACTCGGGCCGTCTTGTGCCTGGCGATTGTCGACGTTGTGAACGCCGAGCGTGATCTGCGACTCGTTGGGGCAATCGTCGTTGGTTGGAGAGGATTGAGCCAGGGAGGGGGGCCCTGAGACGAGGAGAGCGGCGGTGATGCCGACACTCACGGCCGAAGCGAGCGCGCGGGCCGAGTCGCGGTGTATTGCGTACCTCCGTCAGGCGAACGTGTGGGGATCGCAGGTACAGAGTCACTCGGAGCCTTCGAGTGACAGAAATCCGGCGTCCCTCGACGGCGATCCTCGAACGCGCTAGAATGCGAAGGCGTACACGGGAGGCGAATCATGCTCAATTCGTATCGGTTCTTGTTTTGTGTCTCGGTGACCTGCCTCGTTTTCTGCTTCGTCGGGGCGACGGTGGTCCATGCCGACGAGATTCTCGCCTCGAAGAAGCTCGAGAAGGCGGCCTTGCGCGGGCTCGCCATTCTCGAGAAGGCGGCGAAGAACTACCCCGAGCATCGCGAGTGCTTCTCGTGCCATCACCAGACCCTGCCAGTCCTCGCGATGGATACGGCGAAGCGTCGCGGAATCTCCATCAATCGCGAAGTCATGAAGAGTACCGTCGACTTCGCGCACGCATCCTTCAAGCGCCGCATCGAGAGCATGAAGAAGGGCCGCGGCGTCGGTGGTGGCCCGATGACGGCGGGCTACGGACTCTGGACGATGGAGCTCGGCGGTCGCACGCGAGACGAGACGACCTCCGCGATGGTCGCCTTTCTTCTCAAGCGACAAGAGAAGGACGGTTGGTGGAAGCGTGCCACCGAGCGGCCGCCTCTCAGCGAGTCGCACATCACGGCGACGGTTCTCGCCGTGCACTACATGCAGAAGTACGCCGACGAGTCGCAGCGAGATGACGTGAAAAAGGCCGTCGAGCGTGCTCGTCCCTGGCTCGAGAGCGCCGTACCGAAGACGCAGGAGGATCGGAACTCTCTCCTCGGTGGGCTCGCGCTCGTTCGTGGGGATCGCGAAGCGATCGATCGCGCGCGCAAGCGAGTCCTCGAAGCGCAGAGGGACGACGGCGGTTGGGCGCAGGCCGACGGGATGAAGAGCGACGCCTACGCGACCGGGCAGACACTCTTCACGCTCCACACGACACGAACACCTAGCGACAGCCCGGTCTTCCAGCGCGCCCTGCGTTTCCTGCTCGAGACTCAGGGCGAGGATGGCTCCTGGTTCGTCGAGACCCGGTCGAAGCCGATTCAGATCTTCTTCGACAACGGCGACCCGCACGGGAAGAGCCAATTCATCTCGATTTCGGCGACCGCGTGGGCGACGACCGCGCTCGCGCTCGGCGTGCGGAAAGACCGCTGAGCTCATTCCCTGTCTTGAGCCCCTCCCCGTCGCCCGCTTAGAATCCGCGGCACTGCTACGTTCAGGCTTCCGGGTCGATACACAGGAATCAACGCATGTCTCTGAGTCTTTTCGCGCTGAGTCGTTTCGCGCTGGGTCGTTTCGCGCTGGGTCGTTTCGCGCTGGGTCGTTTCGCGCTGGATCGTTTCGTGCTGGATCGTTTCGTGCTGTTCGCGCTCCTTCTTTCGTTCTTCGTCGGTACCACGTCTACTCGGGCGGACGTCGTTCTTCCGAACGTCGTCGGAAGCCACATGGTGCTTCAGCGAGACCTGCCCGTGCCGATCTGGGGATTCGCGACGGCGGGCGAGAAGGTGACCATCTCCTTTGCGGGGCAAGAGGTCTCGGCGACGACGGCGTCCGATGGTACTTGGCGCGTGACTCTCGATTCGCTGACCGCGAGCAGCGAGGGGCGCGAGATGAAGATCCGCGGCAAGAACGAGATCACGCTCGAGAACATCCTCGTCGGCGAGGTCTGGATCTGCTCGGGACAGTCGAACATGGAGTGGCGCTTGACGCAGATCATGAAGGGTGGCGAGGAGATCAAGGCCGCGAATCATCCGAAGATCCGTCTCTTCGACGTCCCCGGGCACACGGTCAGTCCGATCCCGAAGCGTAAGGGGGCCGGCCAGTGGCGTGTCTGCAGCCCGAGGAGTGTCGCCGGCTTCAGTGCGGTCGGCTACTTCTTCGGTCGTCGGCTTCACCGGGAACTCGACGTGCCCGTCGGCCTCGTCGGCTCGAACTGGGGCGGAACTCGCATCGAGCCGTGGACGACGCTCGAGGGCTTTCGTTCCGTTCCGGAGCTCGAGAAGGAGGCTACTTCGGTCGCGGCGTACACGGCCAGAACGCGCGTCGGCGGTGGAACCCCTTCGGCGATCTACCGTTCGATGGTCCACCCGCTGACTCCCTTCGCGATGCGCGGAGCGATCTGGTACCAGGGTGAGTCGAACGGAAGCGAAGGCCGTTCGTACTACCACAAGAAGCACGCGCTCGTGAACGGCTGGCGCAAGGCTTTCGACAACGACAAGCTCGCGTTTTACTGGGTCCAGCTGGCGAACTTTCAAGGCGAGAACCCGGAACCAGTAAAAC
>CAYZGY010000982.1:0-3124 GCA_964478085.1 uncultured Planctomycetia bacterium | reverse complement strand
TACTCGCGCCTCGTCCCCGTGCCGCAGTCGACCGGGCCACCGCAGCTCGGCGACCCGTTCGCCGAGCGTCTCGAAGCTGAGAGAGATTCCCTCGGATCGCGAGACCACCGCGAGCTCGTGCGGACGATCGCGCACGTGGCGCTCGAGCTCGGCGAGCAGTGGTTCGACATCGTGCTTCATCGCGCCGTGCTTACTTCGTCTCGACACGCGTGCTGGTCGGGACGATCCATGTCGACTGAGCGCCTCTCTCACGCTCCGAGAAAGGCCGAAGCCAGGCGGCGCCTTCCTCCACGACGTAGAGCTCGTCCGCGGCGATACCGCGGAAGCTCTGCACGAGCCCGCTCGGCCAGTGAACCGTCATGCGGTCGACGCGGTCACTCTCGCCGAGTCCGAAGTGGAGCGAGAGGCTCTGTCCCGAGAGGTAACCGGCCGTCGAGCAGACCTCTCGAGACTGGCGCCGTTCGCCGTGCTCGATCGTCACGCGCGCACCGATCGCGCTGCGGTTGCTCTCGGTCCCGACGAGTCGCAGGCGGATCGAGTGCCGGCCCGTCTGGGAAGCTCGATTGACGAGGAGGCGCGCGGGGCCGAGGTAGTTGTTGATCACGAAGTCGATGTCACCGTCGCCTTCGAGATCGAACGCGCCGAGGCCGCGCGCGTCCTCGATGCGGGCAGCAGCGTTCGGGAAGGCCGTATCGCGAAACACCCCGGCTCCGTCGTTCGTGTAGAGCGCGTTGCGTTCTCGCCCGTTCACCGAAAAGATGCCGACATCGATGAAGTCGCCCTGATCTCCCGAGACTCGTGCACGTCGACCGACGTTCTCGACGAGATCCATTCACAAATCGTCTTCGCGCTCGCCCGAGATGAATCCGTTGACGCTGTAGACGTCGAGATCCGCATCATTGTCGAAGTCGACGAGAAGACTGCTCCACGCCCAGCCGTTTTGCCGCACACCCCGCGGGCCGGCTTCCTCGCGGAACGTGCCGTCGCCGTTCGAGAGGTAGAGGCGATTGCCGTACAGCATCTCGCCGAGAATGTCGAGCACGTGCCAGCGCAGGAAGAGGTTGAGAATCCACGGTGCGGGCGATGGGAAAGCCGGTTGATCGAGCATCCAGCTCGAGTTCGAGTCCATCGCGGCGACGAAGAGATCGGGGTAACCGTCTCCGTTGACGTCTCCCCACGAGGCGCTCATGCTCGTTCCGCGGTAGACGATGCCTGCATCGACGGTGACCTTCTCGAAGGTCGCATCCCCGCGGTTGCGGAGGAGCACGTTCCAGCCGACGTCGTTGCCGACGAAGATGTCGACGTCGCCGTCGAGGTCGTAGTCGCTCGCCGAGACCGCGAGGGCCCAGGCCGGGTGACCAGTTCCGGAAAGCTTGGTCGCGTCGCGATCGCGCGACTTCCAGGCACGAGCGAGGCTCTGGTGGAGAAACTGATTGAACGGCTCGACGTACGTCTTACGCACCGTCGTCCAGCTCTGGCAGCCGAAGCGGATCGTCGCGACGACGAGCGCGGCCACCGAGACTCGCGCCGATCTCGCGAGCGTTCGAGGCTGTGAGTGAGGTCGGTCCACGTCGGAGCCACCGTTCGGTTTTCGAAGGACGTTCCAAGTGCCTTCTCGCGCGGACGATAGGCGACGTATCGAGGACTGTCAAGCCGTAGCTCCGAGCGCGGATGTCTCTTTCCGCGGGCCGCGGCCTCACCTATACTCGCGATTTGTTTTCGCTCGAAAGCGAGGAGGCTCCCCTGAGCTGGTTGGCGCGATTTCTCTCCCGTCGGACTCTCCTGGCCGACCGCTTCGCCTGGGTATCGGTCGAGGCGCTCGGACCTACGGCTCGAGAGGTCGATTTCGCGTCTTCGGGCGGCGCGACGCTCGGCGGATGGCTTATCGAAGGGCGGCGCCCCGGCACGATCGTCTTCTGCTCGGGCAACTCGGGGAATCTCTCGGCGCACGTCGAATACCTGCGGATGGCCGTCGACACGGGCTTCTCCGTTCTCGGCTTCGACTACCGAGGTTACGGACGCAGCAGCGGAATTCCCGATCTCCGCTTTCTCGTCGATGACGTGCTCAGCGCTTGTCGCTTCGCGCGCGATCGGTCGAGCGAGGCGGAGCCGATCGGGCTCTTCGGAATCTCGCTCGGAGCCGCGAGCACGCTCGCGGCGGCCGCAGCCCCGGCGGCGGATTTCCCGCTCGCGGGCGTCGCGGTCGAGGGGCTCTCGGATCTCTACGAGATGCTCGCCGGGCTCTTCGCGGGTGGGCGGTTCGGCCCGGTACGCATCGATCGTGTCGAGTCGCCCGGAGGCGAATCGTGGGCGCGTGAGCGCGTACGACTCGGCGCGGGGCCGCTTCCGGGCATCCTCGCGCGGGCGCTCGCGTGGCGCTCCTGCCGCTCTTACCCTTTCGCCGGCAAGCGTCCCGTGCTCCTCGCGGACGCCCTCGAGAAGACACCCGTCTTCGTCATTCACGGAGTCGACGACGAGCTCCTCCCGATGGAGGCGGCGATCGACGTCTACGAATCGCTTGGCGGCGAGAAATCGCTCTGGCTGATCCCTCACGCGGGACATGCCCAGGAGCCCGCGATGTCGCACCGCGCCGAGTACGTCACGCAGCTCGACCGCTTCTTCGCGCGAGCGTTCTCGGCCGAGGCGGGTGACGACGTCGCTGGATTCTCGGTGCGACGTGAGCTCGTCACGGAGATCGTCGGCTCGACGATCCGCCAGCGCGTCGTGAACTCGAACGATTCCACGCATGCGAGCGCCACGTATCGAATTCCCGTCGCGACTCTCGCCGAGGACGGCTTTCCCGAGACCGGTTTTCCAGAGGCCGTGCACGACGATCGATCGCGCGCCTATCGCGAGGACGGATACCGCGAGCTCTTTCGACGACTCGTTCGTTGCGTCAACGCGCGAGACTTCGATGGGCTCGATCGCGGCCTCGAGGAGTACCTTCGGCTTCCACGCGCAATGCCTTTCGACTTCCTCGCATCGATGTACGCGTTCCGCATCGCGCAGGCGAGTCGTGGCGACCTGCGCGGTTGGCCGACACCGAGCGAGGTGATGGCTCAGCGCGCCGTCTCGTGCTTCGAGACGCTCTGGGATGCGCACGACGAGTTGCGTGCGAACGATT
>CAYZGY010000981.1:0-3132 GCA_964478085.1 uncultured Planctomycetia bacterium | reverse complement strand
GCCCTCGCCCGAGGAGCCGATGACGCTGTCGCTCAACCAAGTCCATCGCGATGACGTGCCGATGCCGATGCCCGATGGCGCGGCGCCGGCCTTCGCGTGGACGCTGCAGCCGGCGGGCGCGACCTTCGATCCGCCGGTCGAGGTGACCTATCCGAACCTGTCGGCGCTGCCGCCGGGCGCGGCGGCGTTCTTCCTGAGCTTCGACCACGACACGGGCCGCTTCGAGATCGTCGCCTCGGGCCAGGTGACGTCCGACGGCGCGTCGATCCTGAGCGATCCCGGTGTCGGCATCCGCAAGGCGGGCTGGGGAGGCAACTGCCCGCCGTACCCCAATACGGCAAGTGTCTCCCGTGGCGCTGGTCCCGGTGGCGGTTTCCAGACGAACTGCGACGATGGCGACCCCTGCACGGAAGACCGTCGTCACCCCGAGCTTTTGGTCTGCTTGAACACGCCCATCGATTGCGATGACGGCGATCCCGAGACGAGTGATGAATGTGTTGACGGAGTCTGTGTCCACACGAGGTCTTGCGACATAGCGATGGTCGGTCCAGTGGGAGCCGTGCTCTGTGAGGAGGTGACCTTCAGCGCGACCGGTAGGCCGAGTGGAGGGACCTACTCCTGGAGTGGAGGGACTCCCGTCGGGTCGACCAATAGCAGGTTCTATACCGTGAGATTCGATGAGCCCGGATCTCAAAGCGTTCGCTGCGTCTACGATCGCGAGGACTGCGATCGGCCGGCCTTGGGTGAGCTCTTCGTCAACGTCGCTGCTCAGTGCGATCTGACGACGTTCGAGGGCGAGCACTTCGAGAATGCCGCGGTCGTTCACAGTGACTTCGTCGAGGCCATGAGTCGGATCGACGCGGCAGCGGGAGACAACAACGTTCGAGTCCGGGTGACCGCTTCGTTCGAGGACTCGACGCTGACGTCCGCGGCGGCCGTCCCCGCCGCCGATAGGTCGAACCATTTCGTGGGGCACGCCATCGACATCGAGGTGATCGATCCGAACGGAGGCGTGTGCGATACGAGCTGCCTCACCGGACCTCTCCCGCAAGGCGTCGACGGGTTTATTCAGGCCATTCGAGACGACCCCGCTCTTCGCTGGGGAGGAGACTTCAAGACGCCGGATGTCGCTCACATCGACGACGGACTCGACCAGACCGATTCGGAGGGCTGGGAAGAGAAGTTCGATCGGGTGCAGTGCCAGGCGGATGGGGGGCAATGTCCATGAGACGGAAGATCGAGATCGTCAAGATGTCGAAAGTGTCGCTCCCTTCGGGGACGTCGAGAAGATCGTGTTCGGATTCCATGGTGAAGGCTGGCCGGGGCGAGCCCGGCGGGCGCAAGCCGACAGAGAGAGACTTGAGACCGATGGCAATCAAGCTTCGAGAGTCTTTGAGGACCGTGGCGGCTGTGTGTCTTGCTGTCGTGATCTGGTCGTTGCCACTCCACGCCCAGCTCGATGAGACCTGGACCGTGACGGTTAACGGGGAGAGTGCCCAGGTCGCGGCGGACGGCTCGTTTACCATCTCGAACGTGTCCAGTTCCGACCGCTTTGGAGCCGACGGCCCCGGTTCCGCGCCTGATGGTCGCGGCGACGATTTTCTGCGCCTTTCCGGCATCAGCACGGTTGGCGGGATCACATGGTATGTTGTCAGCGACGGCTTCCGGCTCGACGACGGCGAGGATCTCGAGTTGACGAGCCTCGACCTCAGCGCGAGGACGCCACCGCTTCCCACGTCGATCCGGTTGGAGTCGACGAGTCGAGTGGTCCAGCTGGGTGAGACCCTGGATCTGGCCGTGGTGGGCCGGCTCGGCGACGGGGGCGAGCAGGATCTCACCGGGCAGGAATCATGGACGAACTACCGTACGACCAATTCGCGGGTCGCGACGGTGTCCCGCGATGGGCTCCTGACCGCGCACGAGGTGGGACTCGTCGGGGTGATCGCCGAGAACGGTGGCGCGATCGCAAACCTGGTCGTCGAGGTGGTCTCGGAAGTCGTCGAGACGACCGTCGAGGGTTTCGTCGTCACCGATACCGGGGCGCGCGTGGCCGCGGCCGATGTCGTCACGTCTTCGGGCGGCGGTGCCGTCACCGACAAGAACGGCTTCTTCTCGCTCGAGGTGACCGTTCCCGTGGGCGATGGGCTGTCGCTTTCCGTCTCGGCGACGGTGGACGGTGAGCAGCTCGGGGCCGACGTCGCGAACGTCGCCATGATCGAAGGCGGCATCAGCGACGCGGGGGTCATCGTGATCGCGCCGAGTCAGGGACCCCAGATTCCCGAGGGGTTCACGTTCCTGAGGACCGACCCGGACAGCGGGCACGACGAGTACGTTCAGGATCAGACAACGATCGAGTTCGTGCTCTTGCCCGGAGGCGACTTCGAGATGGGTAGCCCGGAGAACGAGCAGAATCGAGAGGATGATGAAGGCCCCGTGCACACGGTGACTCTGAGCCCGTTCCTCATGGCCAAGCACGAGGTGACGCAGGCGCAGTATCTTTTTGTGATGGAAGAGAACCCGTCAATCTTCCGGGGAGATCCACAAATGCCCGTGGAGTCGGTTAGCTGGGCGGCGCTTCGGGACGTCGACGGCTTCCTTGCGCGGACAGGGCTCGAGCTCCCGTCGGAGGCGCAGTGGGAGTACGCCGCACGCGGTGGGACGCGCACGGTCTTCTCCTTTGGTGACGAGTGCAATAACGAGAATCTCTGCGTCCCCTGCGACACGGCGGACGAGTTCATGTGGTACTGCGGCAACTCTGCCACATCTATCAATGACAAGGGTCAACCCTCGGATCACCAACCTCAACCGGTCGGGATGAAGCAGGCCAACCCCTTCGGTCTTCACGACATGCACGGCAACGTGCTGGAGTGGTGCGAGGACGTCTACAACGCGGGCTTCTACGGCAGCCCGGAAGCCCAGGGGCTGGACCCGGTCTCGACGACGCCTTCGGAGAGCCCCGATTTCCGGGTCTTGCGCGGCGGCAGTGCGATTGGCCCGGATTTCGGGTTCTTCGGAACCCCGAGGGGGTTGATGGACTGCCGCTCCTCCTCCCGAGTCTTCGACAACCGAGGCACTGATTTCCCGTTCACCGGCTTCCGTCCCGTCGCTCCCTTGCGTTGAGCTCTCGAATTC
>CAYZGY010000980.1:0-3133 GCA_964478085.1 uncultured Planctomycetia bacterium | reverse complement strand
TCATCGCGAGCAGGTTGCCGAGGCGAGACGGCGTCGCCTTGAAGAACCAGATGTGTACCGTCGGCGCGGCGAGGTTGATGTGCCCCATGCGCTGGCGACGGACGCGCGAGTGGATGATCTTGATACCGCAGCGATCACAGATGATTCCGCGGTGCTTGATGCCTTTGTACTTACCGCAGAAGCACTCCCAGTCGCGTTCAGGACCGAAGATGCGCTCGCAGAAGAGACCGTCCTTCTCGGGGCGGTAGGTGCGGTAGTTGATCGTCTCCGGCTTTTTGACCTCACCGTACGACCACGAGAGGATGTCGTTCGGTGACGCGAGTCGGATGGAGACCGCGCCGTAGTCGTTGACTTTCTCGTAGATCGATTCCATTAGTTGTCCTCCGGAGATCCGCCAGAGTTCGAACTGCCACCACGCTTCTTCTGAAGCTCGAGGCAGAGTCCGAGACCCTTGATTTCATGGGTGAGAACATCGAACGAGACCGGGGTGCCCGGCTCGAGCGTGTTCGTTCCCTTCACCATCGATTCGTAGATCTTCGCGCGACCGTCGACATCGTCCGACTTGACGGTCAGCAGCTCTTGAAGAATGTTCGCGGCGCCGTACGCCTCGAGCGCCCACACCTCCATCTCGCCGAAGCGCTGGCCGCCGAAGCGGGCCTTACCGCCGAGCGGCTGCTGCGTGATCAGCGAGTACGGCCCCGTCGCACGAGCGTGAATCTTGTCGTCGACGAGGTGGTGCAGCTTGAGCATGTAGAGGTAGCCGACGGTCGTCTTCTGCTCGAAGGGCTCGCCGGTACGTCCGTCGAAGAGGTTGAGCTTGCCGTCCTCTGGGAAGCCGGCTTCCTTGAGGGCGTCCTTGATCTCTTGCTCGGTGCAGCCGTCGAAGACGGGCGTACGAGCAGCAAAGCCGAGACGCGACGCGGCGAGGCCGAGGTGCGTCTCGAGGATCTGACCGAGGTTCATTCGGGACGGCACGCCCAGCGGGTTGAGGAGCATGTCGACCGGAGTTCCATCCTCGAGGAACGGCATGTCCTCGACGGGAAGGATCTTCGCGATAACACCCTTGTTCCCGTGACGACCGGCGACCTTGTCACCGACCGACATGTTGCGCTTCGTCGCGACGTAGACCTTGACCATCTCGAGGACGCCCGGGGGCAGCTCGTCACCACGGGTGAGGCGGTTGATCACTCGGCTCTTCTTGTCCTCGATCTCCTCGAGGCGCTGGAAGTGCTCGCGCAGCGCGCCCTTGATCTCTTGGATCTTCTTCGGCGTCTTGCCTTCGACGAGCGACTCGAAGCGCAGCGCCATCTTCACGGACGCGACACTCTCGAACTCGATGAGGCCCTTCGCCGTCAGAGGCTTCTTGTCGTCGCCCTTCGGCTTCGTGCCGAGGATCTTGGTGAGCTCGTCGAGACAGGCTTCGATCTGGTCGTAGAGCATGCCGCGGAACTCCTCCTCGGCAGCCTTGACCTTCTCCTTGTCCTGCTTCTTGCCTTCGTCACCGCCAAGCGACTTGCGCGAGAAGCGACAGGCGCCGATCACGACACCTTCGACACCCGAGGGAACCTCGAGCGAGTCGTTCTTCACGTCCTCACCGGCGCGACCGAAGATCGCGTGGAGGAGCTTCTCTTCCGGTGAAAGCTCGCTCTTCGACTTCGGAACGACCTTTCCGACGAGGATATCTCCCTGGCGGACGCGCGTTCCGATGCGAACGACGCCCGTCTCGTCGAGGTTCTTGAGCACGCGCTCCGAAACGTTCGGAATCTCGCGCGTGAACTCCTCGCGACCGAGCTTCGTCTCGCGAATCTCGACCTCGAACTCGTCGAGGTGGATCGACGTGTAGACGTCGTCCTTGACGAGACGCTCCGAGACGAGGATCGCATCCTCGAAGTTGTAACCGTCCCAAGTCATGAACGCGACGAGCACGTTCGCGCCGAGCGCGAGCTCGCCGTTCTTGGTCGCGGCACCGTCGGCGATCACCTGGCCCATCTCGACGGTGTCGCCGAGGGAGACGATAGGCTTCTGGTTGAGGCACGTTCGCTCGTTGAGGCCCTGGAACTTGCGCAGCTCGTGGACCTCGTCGTCGATCGTGATGCGCTGAGCGTCGACCTGCCTGACCGTTCCGGCCTTGCGCGAGCGGACGACCATTCCGGAGAAGCGCGCGACCTCTCGCTCCATGCCCGTGCCGACGTACGGCGCTTGCGTCTTGAGGAGCGGCACCGCCTGGCGCTGCATGTTCGATCCCATGAGCGCGCGGTTCGCATCGTCGTGCTCGAGGAACGGGATCAGCGACGCGGAGACGCCGACCATCTGGCGAGGCGAAACGTCGACGTACTCGACGTCCTTCGGATCGACGAGCTTGAAGTCACCGTTGCGGCGCGCGAGGACGTAGTCACCGATGAGCTTTCCGCCCTTGTCGATCTCGGTGTCGGCCGGCGCGAGCCAGCGGTTCTCCTCCTCGTCGGCGCGCAGGTAGACGATGCGGTCGTCGCCCTTGGCGAGCTTGCCCTTACCGGCCTGAATGTACGGCGTGATGAGAAAGCCGTACTCGTCGATGCGCGAGTAGACGCTCAACGACGAAATGAGACCGATGTTCGTACCTTCCGGCGTCTCGATCGGGCAGATACGTCCGTAGTGAGAGATGTGGACGTCGCGGACCTCGAAGCCCGCTCGCTTACGGTTGAGACCACCCGGGCCGAGAGCCGAAAGACGGCGCTCGTGCGTCAGCTGCGAGAGCGGGTTCGTCTGGTCGACGACCTGCGAGAGCTCGCCACGACCGAAGAAGAAGTCGATCGCGCTGGAGATCGTCTTCGAGTTGATCAGGCTGCGCGGCGTCAGCGCGTCCTTCTCCATCAGGCTCATGCGCTCCTGCACGGTGCGCTTGAGCTTGAGGAAGCCCTTGCGGAGCTCTTCGCCCGCGAGCTCCTCGATCGTGCGGACGCGTCGGTTACCGAGGTGATCGATATCGTCGATCTCTCCCTCGCCCGAGCGCAGGTTCATGATGTACTGGACCGAGTTGATCAGGTCGTCCTTGTGGAGCGTCAGCTCCGTCTCGGCGATCGTCTGATCGAACTTGCGGTTGATACGGAAGCGTCCGACGCGACCGAGGCGATACTTCGCGGGGTTGAAGAAC
>CAYZGY010000979.1:0-3138 GCA_964478085.1 uncultured Planctomycetia bacterium | reverse complement strand
TAGACGTGTCACGGCTCGAGGTCGAGCAGCCGCTGGGCGCAACGTAAACGGAAGGGGAAGAGGGGCCGATGCTCGCGCGTCGGTCCCTCTTCCCCGCGCGCTGTTACGGGATTCTTGCACGTCCTTCGTTATTCGTCCGTGCCAGAATGGTCGCTCCCGCTCGGATTCGGAGGAAGTTCCTCCGGGCGGGGCCGTCGTTGGCCTCGACGGACGCCGACGATCCACACCTTTTGCCGCTCGTCGTCGATTGTGAAAAGCACCAGGTGGGTACCGACGACGAGTTGACGCACTTCGTAATCGACGTACGCCTGTTCTTCCGCCACGTGTGCACCTCGTGGTATCCGCTCGAGCGCATCGACCGCGTCCCACAAAAGCTCGAGCCAACGATTGGCGTTCTCCGGTTCCTTCACGTCGACCGCGATGTAGCGCGCCTCTCGACGAATCGCAGCGAAAGCAGTGTCTGTGACCTCGACGGAATACTCGATCATCGATCGAGCGAGAGGCCCAACTCATCGGCGATCTTGCCCAGCGCAGACTTGGCCACCTGCGTGCGACCCTTCGCGATGTCCTCGCTGCTGTTCTCGAGTTGCGTCAGGCTCTCGGCGAGTTCCGCCTTGTCGGCGAGCGCGTCGTAGGCCTCCGGGCTCAGTACGACCGCATCGGTCTCCCCGTTGGTCGTGACGAAGAGCGGCCGACCCGTTTCGCGGACCTGGTTCAGATGGTCTCGGAGATGGCTGCGGTGATCGGTGAAGCTCGTGATGTCGCTGCTACGGGCCACGGCGCTTTTCCAGGTCGGCGGGGGTGATCGGGATGTACGTTATTCTGTACATTCTTCCTGGGTTCCGTCCAGAAGTCAAGTAGATGTCGCGAGCTCGATTCTTAAGTGGCTTTTTCAAAGGGGTTTATGGAGTTCCCTCGCTTGATCTCGCTCGCAATTCCTACTCGTCCCACTCCCGATGGCCCGCACAGCATTCATCGAGCGCGCCGTCGTCGAGCGACGAGTACGAATCGCCGTAGTACGGCACAGCTCTCGGTCGCCCCATCGTGTAATTCGGGCAGGAGCGCGGGCCGTAGCAGAACGTCTCCTTTCGGAACCGCTTCGACTTGCCGAAGTTGTACTCGATCTCGACCGCCGACTGATTCGCCCAGATGCACGGCATACACTTGCTGCGCCAACGCCGGAGGTCGAGCATACGAGCGCCGCGGCGCTCGAAGACTTCGAGAGGCGGCATCGGCCCGACGAACGGCGGCTCGACGATCGCTTCCGATCCCGCCGACTCGTCCGGGCGAGACAGAATCTTGAGACTCCCCGCTCGATAGTAGTCCGCGATGTCGTGCTTCGCCTTCACGCACGGCCACGCCGTCCCGGCGGCGACGTCGCCGATGCCGAAGCGCAACTTCTCGTACTGTTTTTCCGAGATCGCGACGATGAACGCCTCCCGCTCCTCGCTCGCCTCGCCGTCGATCCAGAGATTGTAGCCGACGTGGTTGTGCGTGCGGTTGTCGACGCGGTAACGCCAGATCCAGGCGCGGCACTGTATCGCTCGGATCTCTCCGCGCCAGCGGATGCGCGTGTCTCCTGACTCGTGCTTCACGTTTGTAGTCTCCGAATCGCCCGACTTACGGATCGCGCTTGATTCTGACAAGCGAGTCGCGCGCGTGCAATCCCCTGCGCCGCGGGCCCCGCCGCTCGTCACGAAAGAGCTCCTGGAGCGCTGCGAGGTCCAGATCCTCGGGCACGGGATGGAAGACGCCGTCGCGCGTGAAGACCCCGAGCGAGCAGACAGCGTGGACGTGCGGATGGAAGTTGAGGAAAGTGCGTCCTGGAAACGAACTTTGACGTTCCCGACACGAGCACGGTCAGCGAGATCTGGGATGCCGCGGGACAAGAGCCCTTCAGTACGCAAAGCGCCGCGGACTCTCTGGGCGCGAACCAGGCCAACCCCCTCGAGGCGAAGCTCACCGGACCCGTCGAGATCAGGATCTCTCACCCTGCCTCCGATGAGATCAGCGCGAAACTGACCAACCTGACCTTGCAAAGAAGCGCCAGGGATTCCAACGACTGGCATCTGCCGGCACAGGAAGTCAGCCGCGCGAAGAAGAAGTCCTCCAGCCAGGCTGATAAACCCGTTCGCTGATAAGAAAAAACAGGAACTGAAAGCGGGGTGATTCGGTCGCGAGCTTAACCGCCTGACGCCTTACCACCCCGCTACCCTGATCAGGAGGCTACTTG
This sequence comes from uncultured Planctomycetia bacterium, assembly GCA_964478085.1. Classification (GTDB taxonomy): domain Bacteria; phylum Planctomycetota; class UBA8108; order UBA8108; family UBA8108; genus CAYMLL01. The sequence goes on along the minus strand of CAYZGY010000979.1, from coordinate 905 downwards.
ATTTTCTTAGCATTCCTGACGACCTTCGGGAGCGGTTTCCCGTCCTGGTCGGTTCCTGTGATAACCGCGCGCAGGGTGTTCTCATCAACAACGGTCTGCTTGCCGGTTAAGTAGCTGATCTTGCCATCCGCGTGCCGGATGATACTTGTGAAGGTCAAGACCATGCCGGGTTTGAACTTCGGGCCCTGGGGACGCGAGATCGTCGAGGTGAAACGGCTTCCATCCTTCAGGTGTCCAGCGCCGGTCCACTGCCTGGTTTTCGGGTCATAGCCCCAAATCGATGTCTCCTTTTTGCTGACAAATATATTGCAGCCGGCGGCGGTTCCGTAGCACTCTGCTTTGATGGTTTCTTTCTTCCCCCCTGTCTCCTCCACGATCTCCCACTTGCTGTGGTAGTAGCTATAGAACTTGTGATAATCCTCAGCTTCCCCCGCCCGCAGAGAGCCCGGTGACCAGCAGAATGCCATGACAACCAGAAAGAGTCCCATCAGAAGTCCGCTCTTCTGTTTTGAAAGTGTCCTCGACAAATTCATATCGTCCTCCATTGGTATGATTGAATTGATACCAGTACTTGTTAAATATATATATTGCTAAGAAACACCTTTAAACCCCATCTCGAACCGCCAGGTCAAGCGAAAGAATGCTCGCGGCACCTAGCTCTAATCCGAACTTCCGCCGCTTCAACGGGCTCTTTTCGGACGCATCCTCGCTTGCATTGAGGACTTGAGGTCCACTTGCCTCTACAAATATGTAGCCACTAAGATAGATTTCTCGTGCTTGCGCTATTGAGCGGTTCCGCTATCATGCGGAGGTGCCAAAGCGAGATGGTCCAGTCCACGTAGCCACCACGCGTCGAAAGTACAAGGACAAGGTCTACGAGACGCATCTTCTGCGTCGCACCTTCC
>CAYZGY010000978.1:0-3140 GCA_964478085.1 uncultured Planctomycetia bacterium | reverse complement strand
GCGATACATGTCGACGCCGCAGGACAATCCGGACGGCTACGCGAAGACGTCGGTCGTCTCCGCGGCCGCGAACCTTCACGGTCGCCTCCTCCTCGTGCACGGAACGATGGACGACAACGTGCACATCCAGAACTCGCTGCGCTTGATCCGCGCGCTGCAGGACGCGAACAAGCAGTTCGACTTCATGATCTACCCGGGCGACCGACACGCGATCTGGGCGGGCCACCTCAGGCGGATGCGCTTCGAGTTCATCCGGAAACACTTGCGACCCGAGACGCCCGAGCCGAGCTCCCGAGGCGAGCGTGGCTCCATCGAATTCTGAGGCGAACGCGTCCACGCGTGTTAGGATCGCCCCATGGATCTCGACGACAAGCTCTGCTACTGCTTTCACATCTCGCGCCGCAAGATCGTCAACTACGTCAAGCGTGAGAGACCACGCCGTGCGTCGCAGATTTCCGAGTGCTTCGGTGCCGGGACGGGATGTGGCTGGTGCATCCCCTTCCTCAAGAAGATCCATGAGGAAATCGTCGCGGGAGATATCGTCGAGGGCAGCGACATCTCGGCAGCCGAGTACGAAGAGATGCGCTCTTCGTACATCGCGGATGTCAACGAAGGCACCCGAGAGCGAAACCGCCACGGCGATGTGGCGGCGAGCTCCGACCCTCGGGCCGACCCAATGGGAGGCGATGAGCTCTTCGACGTCTTCGACTACTTCTCACGTCCCGACAAGTCGGACTCGGAGCCAGATCCCGAAGACTTGAGCGAGCGATAATCCACGTCCTGGACGAATTCTCGCCGTCCGATCGAACGTGACGGCCGGTAACACCAGCACACGTCGCGCCCGTTTGCCCACTTTCGCGGAGCGTTCTATATTTGCGTGACGCGAGTCGGTTTTCACGTGGGTCGAATCCTCGGGGGCGACAGTCTCGAGCGGTGCGGTGAGCGCCGCAGAGAGTACGGGTGAAAAGACGGCAGTTCAGAGGGGATCGCGTGAAGGGGACGGAAAAGAAAGCTACAGTCAGTGTGCCGGGTGCCGAGACGGCGAGCGCGGAGACTCCCGTGACGCCTCCACCCGCCCAGGCTTCTGCGCTTGAGCCGACCAAGGAGGTCGTGAAGAAGAAGGTCAAGAAGGTCGTCAAGAAAGCGCCCGCGGGCGTTGCACCGGCCGCTCAGAAGTCGAAGCCGACGGCCAAGAAGACTGCCGCGAAGCAGCATCCCGCGAAGGTGAAGCCGCAGCAGAAGACGACACAGCCGAAGCCGACGGCCAAAAAACCTGCAGCGAAACAACAGCCCGCGCAGGCGAAGCCTGCGGCCAAGAAGCCTGCCGCCAAGAAGCCTGCCGCCAAGAAGCCTGCCGCCAAGAAGCCTGCCGCGCAGCAGGCCCCCACGCCTCAACCGGGACCCGACGGCAGGCTCGACGTCGACGCCACGATTCGCAGTCGTGCGAAGACCGTCAAGGCTGCCGAGCTCGCCCGTCGCCACAAGAACGTCCAGGTCCTCGGCATGGACACGATTCGCGGATTGATCCGCGACGCGGTCGCCGAGGCGGCAGAGCAGTTCGAGAATTCGCTCGGCGCCGAGGAGAAGAAGCGTCTCCTCGAAGAAGCCGAGGAGACGTTCCAGGAGCGACTCCAGAGCTTCAAGGCCGAGAAGGCCGGCTTGGAGGCCCACGCCAAGAACCTCCAAAGCCAGCTCGACCGTGCGCAGTCACTCCTCGACGAGGAGCGCCAGCGCATCGTCAGCGCGAACCAGTTCACAGTCTCCGACGCCGGCATGATCGAGATCGAGCAGCGTCTGACGCGCATGCTCGATCGCGCGATCGCCAAGGGTGGCGTCAGCGCCGAGCTCGAAGCGGAGATGCGTGAAGTCCTCGCGAAGCTGCTCGACGACGAGCGCGAGAAGATCAGCGAGAAGGCTCAGGAGGCGCAGAACGATCGCGTCGAGCTCCTCGAGCGAAAGATCGCGCGTCTCGCGTCCAGTCTCGACGAGACCACGAAGGAGCGCGACTACGCCAAGCGCCGTGCGCAGTTCCTCGAGGAATCCGGCGGCGGCGGACTCCAGAACGTCATCACCGGAGGCATCTTCGGCCACGATTCGGACAAGGAGCGCAAGCTCGAGCTCATGAAGGAGATCTTCAAAGCGAACAAGGAGATGTACGCGGAGCTCGAGAAGCGCGGTACACGACCGGAGGCTCGAAAGCGTCCGAACGTTCCGACGCCGAAGGCCGAGTCGGCGGAATCGTCCGACACGGCCGAGGCGACGTCGGAAAACACGACTGACGAAGCGTCGCTCACCGTGGGCCGGCAGCCTGCCGACGAGGACACGTCGATTATCGACAACGCTCAGCGCGTGCTCGATCAGGACGGCGAATCGGAGCCGGAAGGCGTCGAGGAAGACGCGGAATCGGGCGAAGAAGAAATCGATCCGGACGACCTCCCGTGGGAGCCCCCCGCGAACGACGTCGTCAGCAAGGAGGTCGAGGTCTCCTCGAGCTCCGGAGTTCAGAGTATCTCGGTCAAGCAGTTCGCTCCCCCGGCTCTCGATCGACGGAAGGGCAAGGAGAAGGACTCGACCGAGGGCAACGGGTAGTCAAAAGGGTTTATGAACACCGGCGTTTCTGTTGGGGGAAGCCGGAATTTTTTGGTGCGGCGGTCAGCGGAAGTCTTCGTGGGACGACTCCGAGGGGCGCCGGTGGTCAGAAGAGCTATCGACACTTAGTCGGCTTCAAGGAAGTAAGGAGAAGCTTCATGTCGGAGACGGTTTATCTGGGAATCGATCTCGGTACGAGCCGCACCTCGATCACGACCTCGACGGGCGTTCGCGAGGCGGTTTGGTCGTACGTCGGTTACCCGAAGGATCACGTCGCTCGCAAGAAATTCGGCGGCCGCGATGTCATCTTCGGTAAGGAAGCGGTCGACAACCGCATGTCGCTTAACCTCGTTCGCCCCCTCGCGGGCGGATCGATCAAGGTGAAGGGCGGCTCCGACACGGACGAAGCGCGTCGGGCCCTCAAGGACCTCGTCGTGCACGTCGTCTCGCTCGCCAAGGCTCCGGCCGGCAGCACGATCTTCGCGGTCATCGGCGCACCTGCCGAGGCTAGCGTCGAAGGAAAGACGACGATCCTCGAGGCGGCGGCGAGC
>CAYZGY010000977.1:300-3144 GCA_964478085.1 uncultured Planctomycetia bacterium | reverse complement strand
GCGTCGCATCCGCTTCGCGAAGTGGCTGACGGACGCCGAGAACCCGCTGCCGCCGCGCGTCCTCGTCAACCGCATCTGGCACTACCACTTCGGTCGAGGGATCGTCGGGACGCCGAACGACTTCGGAGCGATGGGCGAGAAGCCGACGCACCCTGAGCTGCTCGACTGGCTCGCGTCGACGTTCGTCGAAGGCGGCTGGAAGATCAAGAGCCTCCATCGGCTCATCCTGACATCGTCGGCGTACCGTCAATCGTCGCGCAGTAGCGAGAAGGCGAGCTCGGTCGACGCCGACAACCACCTCCTCTGGCGCTTCACGCCGCGTCGTCTCGAAGCCGAGGCACTTCGCGATGCGTTGCTCGCCATCAGCGGCAAGCTCGAGCTCAAGCTCGGCGGCCCGAGCTTCCGGCCATTCACGACCTCGAGCTACGGCTCGGTGTTCTACAAGATCGTCGATCGCGACTCGCCCGAGTTCAATCGACGGACGATCTACCGCATGAACGTCAACTCGGGCAAGGATCCATTGCTCGACTGCTTCGACTGCCCCGATCCCGCGGTCAAGGCGCCGAATCGCCGGGCGACGACGACTCCGCTCCAGGCCCTCAGTCTGATGAACAACTCGTTCGTCAACCGACAGGCCAGAGTGCTCGCCGAGAAGATCACGGCGAAGACCGACAAGAGCGCGGAGGCTGCCGTCGATCACGCCTACCTCGAAGTGCTCGGGCGTCGCCCGAGCGACGACGAGCGGACGGCCTCCGTCGCCGTCGTTCGAGATCACGGCCTCACGACTCTCTGCTGGACACTCTTCAACGCCTCGGAGTTTCTCTATGTCCGCTGACGCGCTCCTCCCACGTCGACACTTTCTCTCACAGACCTCCGGCAACCTCGGCAGCGTCGCGCTCGCGTGGATGCTCGGCCGTGACCTCTTGGCTGCCCAAGAAGGAAAGTCTCCTGCGAAGATCCAGAACGGCCTCCACTTCCCAGCGAAGGCGAAGCGCGTCGTGCAAATCTTCTGTTGCGGCGGCGTCAGCCAGGTCGACACCTTCGACCACAAGCCCGTGCTCGACAAGATGCACGGCAAGAAGCTCGAGGGACGCGGCGAGCTGCGCGGATTCTTCGGTCAACCCGGGTTGCTGATGAAAACGCCGTTCGCGATGGTGCAACACGGTGAGACCGGATCGTGGGTCAGCGATCTCTTTCCGCACCTCGCGAAGAGCGTCGACAAGCTGACCTTCATCCACTCGATGGTCGCGAAGAGCAACAACCACACCCCCGCGACGTTTCAGATGAACAGCGGGTTCACGTTGAACGGCTTTCCGAGCGTGGGCTCGTGGGTGAGCTACGGGCTCGGCAGTCTCAACGAGAACCTGCCGACCTTCGTCGTGCTCCCGGATCCTCGCGGCCTTCCGGCCGGTGGCTCGATCAATTGGACGGCCGGGTTTCTGCCGGCGGAGCATCAGGGAACGGCGTTCCGCACGGGCGCCACGGAGCCTGTCACCGATCTCAACACGCCGAAGGACGTCCGCCCCGAGGCTCGTCGGGCCGGACTCGACCTTCTCCGCAAGCTCAACTCGAAGTTCGCGGAGGAGAATCCGAGCGACAGCAGCATCGCGGCACGATTGCGCGCGTACGAGCTCGGCGCGGCGATGCAGGCGAGCATCCCGGAGTCGATCGACTTTTCCGACGAGAGCGAAGCGACGAAGAAGGCCTACGGCCTCGATCACGAGAAAGCGAAGGGCATGGGGCGCAACTGCCTGCTCGCGCGCCGCCTCCTCGAGCGTGGCGTTCGCTTCGTGCAGCTCTTCTCGGGCGGCGCCTTCGGATCGCCTCGCATCAATTGGGACGGCCACGAGGACATGGTCCGCAACCACCGCAATATGGCGATCACGGTCGACCAGCCGGTCCACGCGCTCATCGAGGACCTCGACCAGCGTGGCATGCTCGACGACACGCTCGTCATCTGGGCAACCGAGTTCGGACGCGGTCCAAACACCCAGGGAATCAACAAACCCGGTCGCGACCACCACCCCGACGCCTTCACCATGTTCATGACGGGGGCGGGCGTGAAGCGGGGCCTCCACTACGGCAAGTCGGACGAGATCGGCTTCGGCGTGGAGGAGAAGCCTGTATCCGTCTACGACTTCCACGCGACCGTTCTTCGACTGCTCGGCATCGACCACGAGCGCTTGACGTTCTACCATAACGGTATTCGTCGTCGCCTCACCGATGTCCACGGCCACGTCGTCGAAGGGCTACTGTCCTGACAGCTCCGCAAGATTCCACATCAGAGACTCGCGAAACAGACGGTCAGGAACTGAAGAGGCGCAGTCGCGCTCCTCTCGCGGCGCTGCTGGTTTTCGTCGTTCTCGTGACGTTCGCGCTCGGCCTCGGCTCGATCGTCTGGCTCACCCACTTTCAACCCCGTGCGGTCGAGCAGTCGGCGGTCGCCCACTTCGAGCGCATCGGCGCGGATTTCCGCAATGACGAACGTGAACCCGACTGGCTCGACAAGACCCTGGGCGAAGATCCCCCTCCGCGCGTCCGGGAGATCTGGCTCAACAAGGTCACGCTGAAGCCCGGCGATCTCGCACCGCTTCGTGACTTGCCCTGGCTCGATGTCTTGAGTCTCGAGCGCTCCACCTTCGAGGCGCGGGAGCTCACGCACCTACAGAACTTGCGAAACCTCCGGTTCCTGTACCTCGGCAACACGGAGCTCGGCTCCGAGGGAGTTCGACAGCTTCCCCGCCTCCCCTCGATCGAGTACGTCTCGCTCGAGAGAATCGGCGTTTACGACACGCGCGTCTCGGACGACGGGTTCCACAAGCTCCTGACGTCGAAGACGATCCG
>CAYZGY010000977.1:0-290 GCA_964478085.1 uncultured Planctomycetia bacterium | reverse complement strand
CGGAAGGTGGGGGATGGGCCGCACTCTCGTCAGCCGCTCAGCACGCATGGACGCCTTGAAGACTCACCCCGAATGGTCGATCCAGACGACGCTCCTCTCGGGACCCCAGCGCCCCAGGAAGCCGAAGGATCCGGAGCCACCACCTCTGCAGTTGCCGCCACCGCCCCCCATAACGACGACGACGGCACCCTCGACGCAGCCGAAAGAGGTGTTTTATCGTTAGCTCCCTGAGGCTCAGGAAGTCAAAACCACTCCGTCTTGCTCGCGACGTTGATGAGCTCCTCGCCGCG
>CAYZGY010000976.1:0-3150 GCA_964478085.1 uncultured Planctomycetia bacterium | reverse complement strand
CGTGCCTCGAGCATCTCGATGGTTGTGTCGACAGGACCGGGTCCGCCAGATCCCGGAGCCGGCTGAACACGTGCTGACGTCGTCTCGGGACCCAGGAGCGGCTCCGACACGAGGGGGGCGCTCGCCTCGGCCGGAGACGCCTCTCGGAAGGCTGAAACAGCCTCCGGAACGGCCCCCGGAACGGCTCCCGGAACGGCCTCCGGAATTGGCTCGTAGACCTCACGTTTCCCGTAGGCCTGCTCTTCGTCACGGACGTACTCGGGCTCTCGAACGGGGCGCGAACCGGCGAAGTCCGACGTCTCCCCGCTCGGGTGCTCGATCCAGCGGGGTAGACGGCGCGCGGCTTCGAGGCGGTCGATCTCCGGACGATGCGCGGGCACTCGACGCCCACGTGGGACGGGCGCTCGAGACGCGGGAATCTCGCTTCGAGGATCTGGCTCGGCCCAACGAGGATCGAGGGAACCGTGGCCCGTCGCCGGTGCGTACCCGCCGCCGGAACGACCTCCCCACTCACTCGTCGCTCTCTCCGTCGGAGCCCCGAGGAGGGGCGGTCTCGACAAGTGACGCGCTCCACCGGCGGGCGGCACCACCGCCCGCGGAATCGCGCCGTTCACCCCGGCGACATCTCCACTCGCTTCCGGCAGAGGATCGCCCGCCCCTTCCCCGCCAAATCCGGCCCCACCAGCTGCCGATCGCCCCTGGCGTCGTTCGGCAGCACGGGCCTCCTGCAGCTGTCGAGCTTCCTCTTGGCGGCGCCAGATGCGCAGAAACACATCGTAACAATCAGCGGTGTTCTTCCGACGGGGCATCGCGGAACTCCTCTCCAGGCACCGGCCGTCGTGACGTCGAACCACTCTCGAACCAGGCGCGATCGAAAGACATCGCGACCTCGAGGGTAGCGGTGTCACACGTACGGTCAGGTGTCAGGCTGCGGACGCCGTCTCTTCACGTTTCAGCGTCCCAGCGGTTTCTCTTGGAGGCACTTCTTTGCGCTCAAGATAACGCTGCTTTACGGGAAGTTCAACGGCGCAAGTTCGCCGGATGCCTGGATCGAGGCCCCGGGAACGCGATTTCATTGGATAGGTTCCGAGAACCCTTCTAGAATTCCTGCGGCCTGTCGATCGAGCGAGGAATCTGGCCGATGACGTATCTGTGGAATTCCCTCCGGATCCGTGAAGAGAATGAAAAACAACGTGAAAGATCGATTCCCCACGGCACTCTCCGCCATCTTGATGGGATTCGCCGTGCTGGCGACCTGTGATCAGGCCACCGTCGCGCAGGACAATTCTGAAAGTCAGGAAAACGGGACGACTGCGACCACCGACGACGCAGCCACGGCTGATCCCGGGTCGAAGTGTGCCGTCGAGACTCTCTCGGGTGTCGTCGAGCTCGATGCTTCCGAGGCCGCGTCGATCTCGCTCTCCACCTCGGCCGACGGCAAGCCGGGGCTCAAGGTCCGTGACGCCATTCTCGCGAGCGCGGACATCCTCTTCATCACGAGGCCGACGGCCTCGACGGCCGGTGCGCCCGATCGAGCCCCGGTCCGCATCCGCCTGCGCGAGCACGGCGACGTGCTCTGGGCTCACATCGACCCACCCGAGACCGCGACGGAGGACGACACCGTACGGGTCGCGAGCTTCGCTCTGGCGAGCGAGACGTCGAATCGTGGTCACGCGTCGGTTCCGATCGGCGCGATGGCGGTCGTCTCGTTTCGCGAAGCCTTTCGCGACCTCCTCGTCCTGCGCTCTCTCGAGTCGAAGCTCCTGAGCATCGAGGCGGCCGACGACGACGTCCTCCACCTCGCGAAGGGCGACCCGATCCGCGGCTACCTCGAAGAGTTCACGACCGGCGAGGTGGTCTTCGGTGCCGACAAGCTCGGACGCCTCGAGCTCCCCTTCCGCAAGGTCCGAGCGATCCGCGTCGCCGAGGTCGGCGAGGACGGCGAGGACGACAAGGACGACGAGCCGAAGAAGGAAGCTCTCTCGAAAGAGAAGCTCGAGTCCCTCGCGCTCGTTCGAGCCTATCTGCGTGACGGGAGCCGACTGACCGGGCGACTCGAGGCTTGGGACGCGAAGACGATCGGCATCGTCCACGGCGGGCTCGGCCCGCTCTCCATCCGACTCTCGGAGGTGACGCAGATCGGCTTCCTGGGGGGCCGCTGCCAGTTCCTCTCCGACCTCGAGCCTGCGAGCGTCCGAGAGAACCTTGGCCCGCTCTTCGTCGCGAAGCTGCCCTACCGTCGCGACGCGAACGTCCTCGGTGGCCCCCTCCGCATGGGCGACCGACGATTCCCCAAGGGCCTCGGCGTTCACGCCTACTCACGACTCGAGTTCGATCTCTCGATGGGGTTCGAGCGCTTCCAAGCGACCATCGGGCTCGACGAGATCGCTCGACCACGCGGAGTTCGCGGCGCGCGCAAGGCGGCGGGCTCCGTCGTCTTCCGCGTCTTCGTCGATGGCAAGCCGCCTGCAAAGTCCATCGACGTCGATGTTAGGGACGTAAAGAGCCTCGTGCTCGAGGTCGACTTCGAAAAGAAGTGGCTCCAGGTGGCGCTCGATCGAGCGAACTGGTGCTCCGCACGGTTGATTAAGAAGCAGTGATCAAGATGAAGAGCCGGGGCGGCTCACGTCTCTCACCCAACGCAAGCTCGAGGATCTGATGAACGACAAGAGGCCACTCTTCACAGCGCTGCTGGCAGCGCTTCTGGCCACCGTCAGCACGCGCGCGCTCGATGCCGAGAGCGCTTTCGAGAGAGCCGAGGAGGCGGCGCTCGACGGGCACTACACGCGCGCCATCGACCGCTACGTCACGGCGATCGACGCACTTCTCGCGGATGGTGTCTCCGCCGAGGAACGCAGCGCTGCCGAGCCCGAGGTGAGCCTGGCCCTCCGTCGCGCTTACAGCTACGCGATCGTCGAGGGACGTCCCGTCGAGGTTCTCTCGGTCGCAGCGAAGCTCGCCGACCGCCCCGCGGGCTTCTCCGCTCCTTTCGCCGCGCTCGCTCGCTACTACGCGGGCTGGCTCGAGCTCTCGGCGAGTGGTGATCGATCGCGCGCCGACGCGCACTGGTCGAAGCTGGGATACCTCCAAGGCTGGCGCTTCATCGGCCCCTTCGACAACGAGCGCGGCGGCGGCTTCGACACGGCGTAC
>CAYZGY010000975.1:0-3150 GCA_964478085.1 uncultured Planctomycetia bacterium | reverse complement strand
CATTCTTCGCCCCCAGCCACTTCGTCGACCACTTCTTTGTCAACGTCCCAATGCGTCAGAAACAGCCACGCGGTGTAGGCCGAGGTCGCGACGGACGCCACCACCGACACGAACACCCACGCAGGAACACCGGCCCAAACCTCGAGCTCATCGTCGGGCCAGTACCACGGCACGGCTATCAGCAGAAGGACGAGGTAAACGAGCCAGACGCGGATCGAGAGTATCGACGATCGATCAGACACTCTCGGGCATCTCGTACGACTTGCGGAAGTCGCGACGCAGCATTCCGTTCGCATCCTCGGCCCCGACGAATCTCTCGGTCTTGGCGTCGAAGCTCAGCTTCTTGCCGCCGAGTCGATATGAGATGTTGCCGATCTGAAAGAGAATCGCGCTTCGGTGACCTTCGAGGATATCGGCGTTGGGCGTCTTGCGACTGCGAATGCAATCGACGAAGTTCTGCTGGTGCGGCGGGTCGGGGAATCTTCCGAAGGACTGCTCGACGACCTTGCCGTCATTCGTGAAGACTTGCCAGCCACCGCCGTGACGGCCGAGGACCATCAACCGCTTGCTGCCGTAAAGCTCGATCCGCGTCGCGTTCTGATTCCAGAGAGGGAACGTGTCGCCCGTACGCGTCTGATTGTTCGTCTTCTTCATGTACGGCGACCACTGCGTCAGCTCGAACGTCAGGAGCATGTCGTCGTACTCGAAGGTCGCGACCTGCGTGTCGGGCACCTCACGATCATCCTCGAACGCGAAGTTTCCGCCGGTGCAGTGGACCGACTTCGGATGTGCCTTGTCGATGAACCACCTTGCGATATCGAGCTGGTGAATGCTGTCGTTGCCGAAGTCGCCGCCGCAGAAGTCCCACCAGAAGTACCAGCCGCCGTGGAATCGACTAGGATCGAATTTCGCCGCGGGAGCGGGGCCGAGCCACGCGTCGTAGTCGACACCCGCGGGCAGCGGCGCGACCGGACGTCGTCGATACGGACCACCGCTCTTCAGATTGTAGACCTTGCAGAGGTGGATCTTTCCGAGACCGCCTCCTCGAATGAGCTCGAGGGCCTTCAAGCAGTACGGCGCGCTCCGGTTCTGTGTACCGACCTGAACGACGCGCTTGTACTTGCGCGACGCGGCAACCATTTGCTGCCCTTCGAAGATATTGTGTGAAGCCGGCTTTTCGACGTAGACGTCCTTGCCCGCCTGACAACCGAAGACCGTCAGGAGACCGTGCCAGTGATCGGGCGTGCCGACGACGATTCCGTCGACGTCTTTGTCATCGAGAACGCGTCGGTAGTTCGTGAACGGTGTCGGCTTTTTGCCCGACGACGAGCCGATCTGATCCGACAGTCGGCCCGAACGCCCTCGGTCGACATCGCAAACCGCGGCGATCTTGCAGTCCTCGCGATCCGAGAAGTTCCTGGTCAGTCGTGAGCCGCGACCGCCGCAACCGATCGTCGCGAGGACGACGGTCTCGTTCGCGGAGCTGGCACCCGACGCAGAGATCGCGGGCATCGCTACAGCCGCAGCACCCAACGACGACTTAGCGAGAAAGGATCGACGTTTCATTTCACTCATCGCGCGTCCTCCAGAGGACTCAGTTCCCGTTCTCGAAAGTATACGCGACACGGAACGGCGATCCAAGGGCAGGCGCTTCGCCGAAGCCGAACGAGCTCAAAGATCGTCGTCGCCGACCTTCTCGAGCGCCTCGACACCGACCGAGGCGTTGCGCTCGATTTCGGTCAGACGACGGTACCGCTCGAGTTGCTCGTTATCGAGCTCGGCCGAAAACGCGAATTCGAACTTCGCCTGAAGCTCGTCACGCGCTGCGACCAATTCGGCGATCGCGGCGGGATCGCTGAAATCCGCGGCTTCACGGAGGCCGCGTACGAGCTCGGCGTGTCCGTCGAGTCGAGTGCAGTAGCCACGTGTTTGCTCGTCGCCGAGGCGTAGCTTGTGGGCCATCCAGTTCACCTTGAAGTTGAATCTCCCGTACGGACCCTTCGTGTACTCTGCTCGTCGACGCGCCTTCTCTCGTTGCTTTTCGGCCTTCTCCAATTGACGTAGTTCGAGTTGTTCCTCGATCACGCGAACAATCAAGTCTCGAAGATCATCGTCTGACGGCTCGGAATCGACCTTTCTCGGAAGCGCGACCGACACCCGCTTTTCCAAGTTGTCGGCCAATGACTCGATCTGCGCTTCGGAGCTCGCCATCCATCCAGCGAGAAGATCTCCGAGGCCTGCGGCCATCGCGACGATAGAGAACAGAGTCGATCGCGAGATCGTCATGCGAGTTTCCTGCGGTCTTCAGGTTAGACACGAACGCCTAGCCGAATCTAGGGGCTGTAGACCGAACGTCCAATTCTCCGAAGAAAGGCGACGGTCGGACATCTCGGTTCAGGCCCGGTCTTCTCGTCAGATCACGCAGCGAGACGGCGTAGCTCGCTGCGCTGTCAAGGAATGCGATCGAAGGCGACGTAGGCGTACCTCGACGGTACGTCGAGGAGACTGAGTGAGCATGACGAAGACAGCTCACGAGACAAGCTGTCGCAGCAGGGAGCTGCTGAGAAGTCCGGGCCAGTCCCGAGGAATGCAGAGGAAATCCTAGATGGACAAGACCAAGGTACTCGTCGTAGACGATAATCCGACGAACCTGATGGTCGCCCGCCGTACGGTCGAGAGCACCGGCGTGGAGTGCATCGAGGCTTCGTCGGGACCTGCGGCGCTCGAGCAGATCGCTTGTCACGACGTCGCGACGGTCGTGCTCGACATCTGCATGCCCGGGATGGACGGATTCGAGACGGCACGGAAGATGCGCGAGATTCCCGGCCGCGAAACGGTCCCGATCATCTTTCTCACGTCGATCGACCGACTACAAAAGAACATCACGAAGGGATACGAGGCCGGCGCGATCGACTTCCTCTTCAAGCCTGTGCAGAGCGAGATCCTCGCCTGCAAGCTCCGAGGGTTTGTCGAGATTCACGAGAAGAACGAGATCATTCGAAAGCAGGCTCAGGAGCTCGAGCTTCACGTCGCCAAGCTCGAGGCCTTCAATGAAACGCTCGAAAAGCAGGACCGCCGCGTCGAGCAACTTCGAGAGACACGCCGCGCTCTCGTCGAAAGCGAGCTGCAGTTCCGAACCCTGATGAATAA
>CAYZGY010000974.1:0-3151 GCA_964478085.1 uncultured Planctomycetia bacterium | reverse complement strand
CGGTATTCTGGCGCACGGGCTCGAGCAGCGTTTCCCTGGGCCGGGCTGCGCGGGCGGCGTCAATCGCGCTCGACGAGGTCGTCGAGCTCTCGACCGAAGGCTCCTTTTTCGAGCTCGGCGATGTCGCCGCACAGTACTTGGAGTCGCTGGGGGCCTGTTCCGAGACCCTCGACGTGCTCGAGACCGTGCTCACTTCGCTCGACGCCGATGATCGTGCGGCCGTCCAGGAGATCGAGGGGCGCGTGCTCGCCCTTCTCGAGGAGACGGGCAACCATCGCGAAGCGCTCGAGATCGTGCGTTCGCGCTACGATTCTTGCGAGTCACCCGAGAGTTCGGCTGCGAACTTGCGAAAGAGTGGCGATCTCCAGGGGAGGCTTTCGAATCCCTCCGCGCAGCTCGACGCGTACCGTCGCGGTCTCAAGATCCTCCAGGATCGATCGACGGACGAAGCTGAAACCGAACGTGTTCGTTTACTCAGTCGCTTGGCGCGCGGCTCGCTCGACTCGGGCGACGTCGAAAGTTGTCGTGAGTCCTGCGATGCCGCCCTGACGATTCTCGAGAGTCGCACCTCGTTCGACGAGGGGGATCGGCGTGAGCTTCTCATCGTCCTCGCGCGGTCCTTCGCGGATACGGCCGATCGCGTGACCGCGATCGCGCTCGAGGAGCGAGTTTACGAGAGCTTCCACGAGCTGGGCGACGCGTACGGTCAGATCGCATGCCTGCGGCGGATCGGCGAGCTCTTCTCGCGCGAGGGAGAACGTGCGCGAGCGCGCGAGTGCTGGAGCCGTGCGCTCGAGCTAGCGGAGAATTCGGGCGTCCGTCGCCTCGAAGCGAAGTTGCTCCGACACTTGGGCGAATCGCACGGAGACGCGCGCAGTTACGACGAGGCCTTCCGTCTTCTCGAGCGTGCCTGGGCGATCCTCGACGAGTTCGGAGACTCGGACGGACTCGCGTCGATCGAAGCGAACCTCGTCGAGTGCGAGTTCCGCACGGGGCGCTTCAAGGCGGGTGCGCGCACGGTGATGCGTTGCGTCGAGCGCCGTTTCGAGTGTCCCTGCAATTGGCCGCTCAAGGCCGACGGCTCGGCGGACGGAGCGGACCTCGACGAGGTCAAGCGGCAGCGGGCGCGAGAGCTCCAGCGTCAGTCGGAGCTCGAGAGTCGCCTCCATCGTGGTCGCGACGCTCTCGCGGCGGAGGAGGTCTTCGAGCTCGTCGAGCTCTGGACGCAGGCAGGACGGCTGGTCGACGCTCAGCGGCTACTCGAGGCGTCCGTCGGTCGCGAGGCCTTCAAGGCGAACGCCGACGTGCGCGCGCGTTCGGTCCAGGGGCTCGGCAAGATCGCTGCCCTTCGCGGCGATGTCGATCTTGCGCTCAAGTCGTACGAGGAGAGTCTGCGGCCCCGCTTCGGGCTGCCGAGCTCGGAGTCGGTCGCGGTCGCGTATCTCGAGGTCGGGGCGATTCTCCTGCGTCACGGTCACATCGTTCGCGCGTTCGACTACACCTTGCGGGGGTGGCGCCTCGCTTGGGACGAAGGGGTTGTGGATACCGCGCTCGACGGTCTCCTTCGCGTCGCGGACCTGCTGATCGACGTGAGCCAGTTCCGTGCCGCCGTCGTGGTCGGCAGCGCCGCCGCCAATCTGGCTCGATCCTGCGGACTCTGGACCCGAGAGCTGCTCGCGTGCTGCTGTGCGGGACGAGCGTCGCGCTCGATCGGTCACGAGCGGGCTGCTCGTCGCGCCTTCACGCGGGCTCGCGAGCTCGACCGCGTGCTCGGCTCACCTCTCGCGAGCTGCACGGTCGCGCTCGAAGGGGGATGGGACTACTTCCGCCTGCGGGACTACTCGGCCGCCGCGGACGCCGCGGCCCGGGGCAGCTCGTTCGCGGCGGACTGCGGGGCGCTTTGGTTCTCGGCTCCGCTCAGGCATCTCGCCGGGGCGGTCGAGGGGTGCTCCTCGAATCCGCACAACAACCTTCTGCGCGCACTCGACGTGCTGGATCACGTCGCCCGCGACGCGGAGCGACAGGACTATCCGCGTCTGGCGTGGGACGTCTCGCTCTGCCTCGAGCAGATCTACATCTCGCGAGGCAAGCCCGAGGTCGCGGACACGCTTCGGCGTCGTGCAGAGGCGGCGTGGACCGTGTGTTTTTCAGCGCTTCCCGGCGAGTGGGCGAGCTTGGTGTGGACGTCCCGCTCCTGCCCTGGAGTTGCGGGCGAAAAAGCCTGAACGCACTCGACAGGGGTCGGAACCGCCCTCCCCAAAATACCCCGTAACCCTCGTAGGGGGAGGGGTTTGTAGTCTCTCTTCCGGGGTGTGTGAAATCGGTGGAATTTGCCCTGGACGTCCTTGACTTGCCGATGGGGAATGCGTATAGTGTCCAGGGATTCGAGAGTCCAGGCAGCTAATCAGCGCCGGTTCTCGATCTCTAAGCACGACTAACAGATTTTCTCTTCACTTCTTTTCTAAGGGCGTCTTAACTCCTCTGAGACGTCCTTTTTTTGTTGGGGCGTGTAGACGTTACCGGCCGTTCTGGGGCGAGCAGAGACAAGCAGAGACAAGACTGGCAGCTACCTACGTTGCTGGTCGAGGGTGAATCGTCTGGCCAGCTTCGACGCCCTCTCTTCGGCTCGATCGAGAGGAGCCTTCCCGAAAGGCCCCCCAAAAAACTAGTGCTTGATGTTGAAGACTAGTGCTTGATGTTGAAGAGTCGCCACCCGCCATCCACCCAGACGATCTGGTCGAGCTCGATGCGGTACGGAACCGGATGGCCCTGGATCGTCAACGTCAGTGCGGCCTTCGTGACCATCGGTGCGGCAACTCGGAACGCGGCCGAGGTCTTGGCGCCCGTGGAGAGTTGACCGGCCTCGAGCTCGTGGCTGACCTCCTGCCCCTTGGCAAGCTCGATCAGCAGCTTGACTTCGCTCTTGTTCTGGGCGGGTAGGGTCGAGCCGAGGATTCGGAAGGTCCCGGGCCTCAGCAGCTTCTCGAATTGGGCTTTGCTGGTGAGGAAGACCCCCGCCTTCTCCTCGTCACCGGTCGAGAGAGACGCCACGAAGTTCGCGATCATCTTGGGGAGGGCTGCGCGGAGCTCGGCCTCGGATGGAGCGGGCTCGACGGACTCTGGCTCCGGACGAGTCGCGGTCGTCGTGGGC
>CAYZGY010000973.1:0-3156 GCA_964478085.1 uncultured Planctomycetia bacterium | reverse complement strand
TCCCGTACGCGTCATCGTGCGCGAAAAGTTGCCGAAAGATTGGGCGGTCGAGAACATCTCCGCCGGCGGACTCTTCGAGAACGGGTTCGTCACGTGGACGCTCGAGGGGAACGCGATCGCGGTGGGCGACGAGCTCTCGTACGAGGCAGTCCCTGCCGGCGTCGAACGTGAGGTCACGTTAGCGCGCAGATTTTGCTCGACGACGAAGAGATCTTTCCGAGCCTCGAGCGACACGGAGGCGTCGACGGCTGCAGATTGTTTCGGCGCGGTCGCGTGTTCGACCTCGAGCCCGGCGTCGAGAAGAGTCTCCTCATCAAGATGTTCACCCCGGGAGGGGCTCCGGCGTTCGGAGCTCGACTGACTCCCGGATTCGGGCTGACCGTCCCGGAGCGTCACTTTCGCGCGTCGAAACGGAGCACGCATCCCGTGTCGGAGACCGCATTTGTCCGCGGCGAGGTCAATCTCGACGGGCGCGTCGACGTGAGCGACGCGGTTCGCGTGTTCAACCACCTATTTCTCGACGGGGGCGAGCCGAGCTGTCTCGCGACGGCCGATCTCGACTCGAACCGCTCGATCGAGATCACGGACGGCCTCTACCTGCTCCGCTTTCCCTTCAACTCGGGGCCTCCACCGGCCTTTTCGTATCCCGCCAGCGGTCGATCAGCCGCCGTGCGGCCGGAGGACTGTGTCGAGTTCGCGCTCTGTCCGTGACAGCTTTGATCTTCCGCTCGCCGAGGGGGTCCAAGTATCATCGGTGAGGGAGTCGCGGGCGACTCCACAGTCTCGGACGCAAGCGAAGGTCGATGCGCGCTCGGATCCTGATTTCGTGTCTTATGGTGATGCTGGCCGGCTCGGCGAGGGCTCGGGCGGATGCTCCGACGAATCCTGAGGTGACGCAGCACGACGTCCTGCCGATCCTGCTCTTGCGATGCACCGTTTGCCACGGCACACGCAAGCAGGAGGCCGGACTCGATCTCCGCACCCGCGCGTCGATGCTGCGCGGTGGAAAGTCCGGACCGGCGATCGTGCCGGGCAAGCCGGACGAGTCTCTCGTCGTTCAGCGCGTTCTGCGTGAGGAGATGCCGCCGCGCCGACGACTCGTCGAGGTCAGCGTCAAGACGATGGAGCCCGGCGAGCTCGCGACGCTCGAGAAATGGATCGAGCTCGGCGCGCCGGTTGTCGATGAGGTGGGAGGTGTGGGTCGGGTGACGGTGGGGACGAACGACGAACCTTCGGGAGCGACTCACTGGTCGTTCCGGCCGCCGTCGCGCGACATCGTTCCTCCCGCGGTGAACGCCGCGCACCGTGTGCGCAATCCGATCGACGCGTTCGTCTTGCGAAAGCTCGAAGCGCACGGCCTGACACTCTCTCCCGAGGCCGATCGACGAACGTTGATCCGTCGCTTGACCTTGGACCTCACCGGGTTGCCGCCGACACCCGAGGCGATCTCGGCGTTTCTCCACGACGACCGCCCCGACGCGTACGAGCTACTCGTCGACGGCCTCCTCGCATCGCCTCGTTACGGCGAGCGGCAGGGGCGTCATTGGCTCGACGTCGCCGGCTACTCCGATTCGGAAGGGAAGACGAATCAGGACAAGCTCAGGCACGAGAACTGGCGCTACCGCGACTACGTGATTCGTGCGCACAACGACGACAAGCCCTTCGATCGGTTTCTTTTCGAGCAGATCGCCGGCGACGAGCTGGCGAAGTACGAGCCCGGAAAGACGGTCGATCGTCGAGCCTACGACAATCTCGTCGCGACAGCGTTCCTCCGGCAGGGGCCCGACGGCACATGGGCCGGGATCACGGCGTTCGTTCCGGATCGACTCGAGGTGATCTCCGACGCGATCGACGTGTTCGGGCGCGGCGTGCTCGGGCTGACGCTCAAGTGCGCGCGTTGTCACGATCACAAATTCGATCCTGTCTCCCAAGGCGACTTCTACAGCCTCTCGGCGATCTTCAAAGGCGCGTACGACGAGCACGATTGGCTCAAGCCGCAGAAGCCGGACAAGGGGTACATCGGCGAGCGTTTCTTGGAGGTTGTCGCGCACGCATCGGAGATTCCCGCCGTGTCGAAGGACGGAAAGGTCCGCATTCGAGCGCTTTGGGATCGGGGCGAGCCCTCTCCGACCTACCTGCTCGAGCGTGGCAACTACCTTCGGCCGGGCCGACTCGTCGAGCCTGCCGTTCCGGCCGTCCTCGCCGCGAAGACGCGACCCTATCGCGTCGAGGTGCCATGGCCCGGCGCGAAGAAGACGGGACGCCGACTCGCTCTCGCTCGTTGGCTCGTCGATCCAGACCATCCGCTCACGGCGCGCGTCGCGGTCAACCGCGTCTGGATGCACCACTTCGAGAAGGGCATCGTGACGTCTCTCGGGAATTTCGGCGTCACGGGCGCGCGACCGACGCACCCCGAGCTGCTCGATTGGCTCGCCCGTTCGTTCGTCGAGAGCGGTTGGCGCATGAAGGCTCTCCACCGTCTCATCGTGACCTCGAGCACCTACCGCCAATCGTCGGCGCTCGACGAGTCTGTACGCCGAGAGGATCCCGCCAATCGCTGGCTCGGCCGTTACCCGCTCAAGCGGATCGAGGCGGAGGTCGTCCGCGACTCGCTCCTCTTCGTGGCCGGCCGACTCGCCGATCGTCCGTTCGGACCTCCCGACGACGTCAGCTTGCGCCCCGACGGTCTCGTCACCTCTGTCGCGAAAGACGAGCTGTGGCGTCGTAGCGTCTACGTACGTCAGCGTCGTACGCAACTGCCGACGATCCTCGAGGCGTTCGATCTTCTGCCGATGAACCCGAACTGTCTCGAACGATCGACCTCGACCGTAGCGACGCAGGCGCTCCACCTTCTCAACAACGCGATGGTGCAGAAGCTCTCGGGAGCATTCGCGCTGCGCATCCAGCGAGAGGCGGGGACGGACGCGAGCGCGCTCGTGCACCGCGCTTTCGTACGTGCACTCGGACGTTCACCGACGAAGGAGGAGCTCGAGGTCACTCGCGAGGCTCTCGATTCCTTGATCGAGCTCTGGTTGCGCCAGAACCCGGAGGAGGGCGAGCCCGCGGCTCGGCTGCGGGCGCTCGAGAACATCTGTCACGCTCTCTTCAACTCTTCGGAGTTAGTCTATGTCGACTGAGCATTCGCGGCGCAGCTTC
>CAYZGY010000972.1:2116-3164 GCA_964478085.1 uncultured Planctomycetia bacterium | reverse complement strand
GCGGGAGGTTCGCATCGCCTTCGATCGCCCTCTCGATGACGACTCGCTGCGTGGGATCTCTGATCGGGTTCGCGTCGAGTGCGGCGAGCCGCAGCCGCTCGTCTGGTGCCGGGAGCAGGGGCGCGGGCGCGTCTTCGTATCGATCCTCGGGCACTACTCTTGGACCTTCGACGATCCGTACTTCCGCACGCTGCTCCTGCGCGGGATCGCGTGGTCAGCGCGCGAATCGGTCGATCGGTTCAACGAGATCGTCCCTCTCGGAGCTTGCATCAGCGAGTAAGCCGGTCTTGCCCAGGCGCCCGGATCGGGCATAATGTCCAGCTGGCGAAACACTTTGGCGGCCGGAGGCTGGACGAATGCTGACGATCCTCGGTTCAAAGTCGAAGGGGCGATTCTGCGACGGTGCGTCGCGACGGGACTTCTTGCGCGTCGGGACGCTCGCTGCGTTTGGCGCCGGCTCGATGTCGCTCCCGGACCTTCTTCGTGCCGAAGAGAGGATCGGTCGCAAGCGTTCGCACAAGGCGATCATCAACGTCCTCCTCCCGGGCGGCCCGCCGCACCAGGACATGTTCGATCTCAAGCCGAACGCTCCGCGCGTGGTACGTGGCGAGTTTCGGCCGATCGATACCAACGTCCCGGGCATCCAGATCTGCGAGCTCATGCCGCGTCTCGCGAAGATGACGGACAAGCTCGCGATCATCCGTTCGGTCGCCGACTCACAACCCCAGCACGATCTCTATCAGTGCGTGACGGGTCACGCCCGCAGGGCGCAGGCGCCGGCGGGCGGCCGACCGTCGATCGGCGCGTGGATCTCGCGCTGGGCCGGCTCGGCCTCTCCCGCCGTACCGGCGCACATGTCGCTGATGTACCCGACGAGCGAAAAGCGCTGGGGCGACCCTGGAACGGGCGGCTTCCTCGGCATGGCCCACGGACCCTTCCGATTGGTCACGGGCAAGCAGAAGATCGACAGCGCGCAGGACATGGTGCTTCAGGGCATCACGCTCGATCGATTGCAAGATCGTGATCGATTGCGTGCCTCGCTCGACCG
>CAYZGY010000972.1:802-2106 GCA_964478085.1 uncultured Planctomycetia bacterium | reverse complement strand
GGTGGGTGGTGGGGTTGGGGGGTGTCGCTGACGCGAGCGGTGCGATGACGGGACTCGACGAGTTCAACTCGCAGGCGCTCGGCATCTTGACGTCGTCCAAGCTCGCCGACGCGCTGGACATCTCGAAGGAAGATCCCGCGATCGTCGAGCGCTACGGCAAGCCGAACCCGAAGTTCGTCGCCGACGGCGCACCGCGCGTGACGACGAACTTCCTCGTCGCACGACGACTCATCGAGGCGGGCGCACGCTACGTCTCGCTCAACTTCTCACGCTGGGACTGGCACGGCGGCAACTTCCGTCGCGCTCGCCAGGACTTCCCGATGTTCGATCAGGCGCTCTCGGCGCTCTTGACCGATCTCTACGAGCGCGGCCTCGACCACGACGTCTCGGTCGTCGTCTGGGGCGAGTTCGGACGCACGCCGAAGATCAACGACAAGGCCGGTCGTGATCACTGGCCGAAGGCGAACTTCGCGCTCCTCGCAGGAGGCGGCATGCGCACGGGCCAAGTCATCGGCTCGACGGATCGCACGGCCTCGGAGCCCAAGGATCGACCGGTGAGGTTCCACGAGATCTTTGCGACGCTGTTCCACAACATCGGCCTGCTCGAGGGGCAGGAGCGCATCTTCGATCTGCAGGGCGTACCGCAGTCGCCCGTGATCGAAGGGCATGTGCCTCTTCGCGAGTTGGTTTAGATCGGCGCCGGTTCGTGGTTCGTTGAGAGACCTGTCGATGGCGACGCAGGACATCGGTCGTGGCCCGATGTCGAGATGGCGCCACGTGGCGGCGACCCGTCCCTCGAGTTTGTTGGGAGGGGAGCGGCCGTGACGGAGAACTACGCCAGGAGTTCGGCGAGCGGTCCGGTCTGGTCGAGGTCCTCGAGGTTCGGGTCCGCCATACCGAAGCGCTCGGCCTTCGAGCCTGCGACGTTGAGGAACGTCGTGTAGAGGTTCGCCGTCGTGCGGTGGCCGAGGTGACCGTAGGCCGGGTAGTCGAGGTATCGACCAGTTTTGAGCTTGCCGCCCGCAGCGCCGAACATGACGAATTCCTGGAGGACTCGCTCACGATCGACGTCATCGACGAGGTCGACATAGGCGCTGCCGACGATCTCGCTCGCGTCCGAAAGCTCGAGCATCGCGAGACCGGAGCGGTTGATGCCCAGGAGACGACCGTCCAGGCCGATCTCCTTGATGCAGAGCGGCAGCTGGTCAACCAGATCGGCGAGCTCGAGTCGGGAGCTCTTCGCGATGGGTCTTCGCGATGGGTCTTCGCGATGGGTCTTCGCGATGGGTCTTCGCGATGGGTCT
>CAYZGY010000972.1:0-702 GCA_964478085.1 uncultured Planctomycetia bacterium | reverse complement strand
TCGCGATGGGATCGCGTGAACTCGTATCCCTCTTCAGCGCTGGGCCTCAACCATGAGGCGCCGCCTCGAATCCCTTCGACCTTCCGGAAAGCTGGGCAGCTTCTCGAATACCTTCTTCTACGTCCTCTCCCAGTGACTGGTCGATCGTGCCATACCGATGGTGAGTACGCCACAGGCGAGGTGACAGAATCCACTAATGGCGTAGGGGTTTTCCCTCCCGCGGGGGCGAGCGCCGCCTACCGCCTCGTCTGGGCTGCGCGTCGCATCGACGCGTGAATTCGCGCGGTTCGCATCGCGCCGAATCCCATCCATAGAACGAGCTCGTCGGCTCCAGCACTGCATGTTGCGTCCAAGATCCGAGCCGAGCCGAGGTCGCCGTCGCGACGATCCGAAGAATCTCCGAGATCTCGAACGAGCCGGTCGAGTGCCGCGGCTCCTTCGGCACGCCGATGTGCGATAGGTGATGCTCGGCGAGCCAGAACGCGTGATATCCGAGCTCCTCGGCGAGCACGGCTTGCTCGATCGTATCGCGGTAGAGGTCCGCCGGGCTGCGCGACTCGCCCTCGAGTGAGCGGTCGAGGATCGAGAAGAGTGAGATTCTCATAGCGTGAGGATCAGCGCAGCGTGCTCATGTACTCGACGAGGTCGATGAGATTATCACGGCTGAGCGTCTTGTAGAGGTCGCCGGGCATCAACGAGTTC
>CAYZGY010000971.1:0-3174 GCA_964478085.1 uncultured Planctomycetia bacterium | reverse complement strand
CATTATCTTCCGGGCAAACGGGGCGCGGCTGCCCGCGGACGGCCGCCGCGCGGCCGGGTAGGTAGAACATAACAGCGGAGTGGCGAGGGCGCAAGTCGGGTCGGAGCGGGCCTCAGCGGGAGAGCGCATCGGGGACGGCGCAGAGATCCTTCAGCTCGTTCTTGTCCTCGTCGACGATCGGATCCTCCGTGACGAAGAGTACTCGGGTTCCGTCATGGGAGATTCGATGGTCACGGGGCTGGGCCAGGGTCTCCGAGCCGTCTTCGCGCAGGCTGACGCGATACGTCTCTCCCGTCGAGCGATCGTGAATGAAGACGTCGTTCGTTTCGTTCGTGTCGCCGTCGACCAGGTTGCTCGCGTAGGAGCTGAACGCGACGAACCGTCCGTCGGCCGAGAGAGTCCCGCCAAAGCTCGCGCCGTTCGTAGTCTCCCGCGACGAGATTCGAGAAGCTCGAGAGAAAGGCGACTCGCTCACCGTCAGCCGAGATCGACACGCTCATGCAGACTCCGTTTCCTTCCGTGCCGATGTTCGTCACGTCGATCTCGACGCAGACATCCTCCCCAGGCCGCACCTCGCCGTTGAGAGTGCTGTCGTTGACGTCGACGCGCCCGTCGACGTTCGCATCGACACGGACGAAAAGCGAGGCGGTCGCGAGGTCGAGAGTCGAGATCCAGACGAGCGCGGCGAGGGTCCACGAGCCGCGGCGGGCTTCGGGAGATGCCGGCGCAGGAGGTCGCGGAACAGCTCGGAATGACGGCGAACGCCGTTTTTGCGCCAAGCATCGTGTCTCGCGCCGTATTCGCGAGATCTTCCCGCTCGTCGAGGAGATCTGGTAGGCGTTGCTCGCTGCCGGGGCTTCGTTTCTTCGAATTCCCGACTTCGGCGACAGGACGAGAGTCTCGGGCGAGAAGCACGTCGTCACGATGCGAGCGCTCCACCGGCTCGATCTTCTTCTCGTCGAGTCGAGCGGAGCGCTCAGTCGAGGTTTCGGATCTCGATCGGCTCGATCTCCCCGTCCGGCTCAAAGCCGAAAACTCGTGAGTAGAAGTAGAGCTCGGCTGTCAGCGATTTTTCTCGGTTCTCGGCCTTTCGGAAGCCGTGCTGCTCGTCTTCGAAGGGGACGTAGGCGTAGGGGAGCTTCTTCGCCTCGAGCGCCTCGACCATCTTTTCGGCCTGCGAGGGGGGGACGACCTTGTCCTCGAGGCCTTGGAGGAGGATGACCGGGCAGGAGAGCCGGTCGGTGTGGTGGATGGGGGAGCGTTCGATGTAGAGGTCGCGAGCTTCGGGGTACGGACCTATGATCCCGTCGAGGTAGCGCGATTCGAACTTGTGAGTCTCCTTCGCGAGCGCTTCGAGGTCGGCGACGCCGAAGTAGCTCGCGCCGGCGTGGAAGACGTCGTGGAAGGTCAGCACGCTGAGCGTCGTGTAGCCGCCCGCGCTCCCTCCGCGAATCGCGACGCGCTCGGGGTCGATCTCGCCGGCTTCGTCGAGGTAGCAGACGGCGTGGATGCAGTCGTCCGAGTCGACGATGCCCCATCGACCCTTGAGGCGCTCGCGGTACTCGCGGCCGTAGCCCGTGCTGCCTCGGTAGTCCACGTCGACCACGGCTACCCCGCGGCTCGTCCAGAACTGCGTTCCGAGACGGAGCTCGCCGCCCGTTTGACCCGTCGGGCCGCCGTGACTGATGACGAGGAGCGGAGGCTTCTCGTCTGCAGGCGCCTCGTGTTCCGGATTGACGGGCGGGTAGAAGAACGCGTGCGCCGTCCTGTCTCCCGTCGTCGGAAACTCGATCGGGCGGGCGACGGAGATGCAGTTCGGATTGATCTCGATCTCGACGCTGCGCCGGAGGACCTCGTGCGTTCCCGCGTCGACGTCGATCGAGACGATTTCGGACGACAGGGTCGGCGAGGAGCCGACGAAGACGAGGCGGCTGTTCCCATCGCTGCGGAGCGACTCGCCGAAGGACGAGTAGGGAAGGTCGAGGCGCTCGAGATCCTTCGTCTTCGGGTCGAGGATCGCGAGGTGCTGACCGTCGACGTCGCCGTAGACACACGCGATGCGCCCCTCGGAGAGAAACGCGAAGCGCGACATGCCGAAGACCCACGCGGGTGCGCCGAACTCCTTCTCGGCCGCGAAGAGCGTCTCCGGTTCTGCGTCTGCGCTCGGGTCGCAGCGCGCGAGGTTCCACCAGCCGCTTCGGTCGGTCGCGAACACGAGGTCGCCCTCGGGGCTCCATTCGGGCTGGAAGATCGACTCGGTCTCGCCGCCGGCGACTCTTCTCGGCTCGGAGCAGCCCGCTTCTGGGTCGAAGTCGGCAGTCCAAAGAACCGTGCCATCCCACGGCATGCACGGGTGATCCCAAGAGATCCACGCGAGCTTCGTCCCGTCCGGACTGATGCGCGGGTTCGCGACGAAGTCGAATCCGGTCGCGAGAACACGACCCGAGGTCGGCTCCGCCGAGTTCTCGTTCGTCGTCGGGACCGCGACGATCTCGTTGCGCGCTTCCGCTCCTTCTTCGTGCGTTTCGCGCACGCACACGATCCATCGACTGTCGGGAGACAGCGAATGATCGGCGAAGCGGACGGAAGCGGGACGTGGAGCGTCGTCGTTCTCTGCGGCAAGCGACGTCATTCTCGTCGGAGACGACTCACCAGCGTCCGACACGCGATAGATCGCCTGATCCGCGAAGTTCGTGAACCACACCTCGCCTTCGCGAACGGCGTACGCGCCGCCCCCGTACTCGTGGACGCGCGTGCGCGAGTTGAATCCCTCGGGCGTCAGGTCTCGCATGGCTCCCGAAGCATCATGACGCACGAGCACCGAGCGGCCGCCCTCGCGCGGCCGAAGCTCGAGCCAGCAGGTCGCGTCACCGTCGATGCACGCTTCGCTCAGTGAAACACCGCTCGCCGAGATCTGCTGTGGCGAAAAGGTCGAGCTCCAGGATCCAAACGGCGCCACGCGCGGCCGGCTGGAGGTCGGGGTGTCGGTCATCGACTCTCCACGTTCTATTCTTGGTTTGCCCAACCTTCTCCTCAACCTTCTCCTCAGCCTTCTACAGCGTCGCCGTATCTCTCGCTGTGGACTGCGTCAGCGGCCACGACTCGATCCTCAGCGTGTCTCTGACACGCCTCCGGTCGAGGCGAGTCCCCTTCCATGCCACACGGCGAGCTACG
>CAYZGY010000970.1:0-3174 GCA_964478085.1 uncultured Planctomycetia bacterium | reverse complement strand
AGGCGAGCGCAACTACAAGCCGTCGAAGCGCCCTTGGACCGAAGAGGACATCATCTTCGACTACGGGAAGCTCGAAGCAGCCGATTGGATTCCGAGCGCCTATCGATTCGGCAAGGGACCTCGACGGACGGGAGACATCCTCATCGGCTCTGCCGAGAATCCGATCGCTTCCGTTGTCACGCACGGCTACGCCGACTCGCTTCGCCGCTCGACGCGCTTCTCGGGCTTCCTGCGAACGCCGACCTTCGAGGTGCGCGCCGACCACGTCTGGTTCCGCACGCGAGGAGATTGTCAGGCCTTCATCTCGATCGACTCGCACCGCGTCGTGCACGGCCCGCTTCACGGTGTCATGCGTCAGAACAAGAAAGGTGATGGCGACAAGTGGAAGTGGCACTCCGTCCCTCTTCGCGACTACCTCGGTCACCGAATTCACCTCGAGTTCACGGCGGGCCGCAACTTCGCGCTGGAGCGTGTCGTTTTCGCCGATCGTCCACTTCCGGAGGTTCACGAGCTCAACGAGCACATCGCGCGATGGCTCGAGGCGTCCGAGTCCGCACAGCTCGAGGCTCTCGCGAAGTCTTTCGCCGCGACCGTCCGAGCGAGCGTCGAGGCCTTCGCTTCCGGGAGGCTCGACTCGAGCGCGTCGGGACGCAGCCACGCCGAGCTCATCGATTGGCTCGCGAAGAACGCCGGGCTATTCGAGTCGAGCCCGAGTCACGATCGGCAGATGGCCCAGAGCGTTCGTGCCTACCACGATGAGAAGCGAGCTGCCGAAGGTTCGATCCCCGGAGGGATTCGTGCCTTGGCGCTCCTCGACGGCTCCTCAGAAGACGAGCCGCTTCACGTTCGCGGCAATCACCGCAACCTGACGAAGGAGCCCGTCCCCCGGTCGACTCTCACCGTGCTGCGCAAGCCGGCCGAGAAGGTCGATCCGTCGAAGCGGGGGAGCGGCCGCCTCGCGCTCGCCGAGAAGCTCATTCAGCGCGACAACCCGCTCGTCGCACGCGTCCTCGTCAACCGCGTCTGGCATCACCTCTTCGGCCGTGGCATCGTTCGTTCGGTCGACGACTTCGGCGTCATGGGTGACGAGCCGACCCACCCGGACCTTCTCGAACATCTCGCGACGAGCTTCGTCGAGGACGGTTGGTCGCTCAAGAAGCTGATTCGCCGTGTCGTTCTCTCGAGCACGTATCGACAGTCGAGCCGGCCGAACGCGAAGGGGACGGAGCTCGACCCCGAGAACATCCTCCTCTATCGCGCTCGCATCCGACGTCTCAATGCCGAGTCGATTCGCGACAAGATTCTCGCCGTCTCCGGGCGGCTCGATCGCAAGCTCTACGGGAAGAGCGTCATGGTCCACATTACGCCGTTCATGCGAGGTAACCGCAGCCCGCGAGGTTCGGGCCCGCTCGACGGCAACGGTCGCCGGAGCATCTACACCGAGGTCCGGCGGAATCACCTCTCGTCGATGCTGCTCGCGTTCGACAAGCCGATCCCGTTCTCGACGATCGGCCGTCGCAGCCTCTCGAACGCTCCAGCGCAGCCCTTGATCTTGCTCAACGACCCGCTCGTTCACCAACAAGCCCAGATCTGGGCGAATCGCCTCCTGAAGGACCATTCGGGCGCGAGCGACGCCGAGCGTCTCGGGATCGCCTACCTCGAAGCCTTCGGTCGACCGCCGCGCGCGGCGGAGTCGAAGGCGCTCCTGGCGTTTCTCGATACGCAGGCGGCAGAGTACGAAGGAACGAATCGCGAGAGCGCGTGGATCGACCTCTGCCACACGCTCTTCAACGTCAAAGAATTCATCTTCCTCGACTGATCGGGGACTCGAAACATGACCCGACGAAGCACACACTGCCAGAACTTCCAACCCGTCCCGCAGACGCGTCGCGAGATGCTCCGCCGCGCCTCGAGCGGCATCGGCGCGATCGCGCTCAGCACGCTGCTCGCGCAGGATCGCGGCTACGGTGACCAGAAGGGGCGCAAGCACGCGCTCGCTCCCAAGAAGACGCACTTCGAGCCGAAAGCGAAGAGCATCATCTTCCTCTACATGGACGGTGGCGTGGCCCAGACGGACAGCTTCGATCCGAAGCCTCGTCTCGATCGCGAGCACGGCAAGCCCTTCGCGGCAAAGATGGAGCCGACGCAGTTCAACAACATCGGCACGGTTTACCGTTCGCACTGGGGCTTCAAGAAGTACGGCAAGTGTGGCCACGACATCTCCGATCTCTTCCAGCACATCGGCGGCTGCGCCGACGACATCGCCGTCGTACGGTCGATGACCGCAGAGTTCTCGGAGCACAACACCGCGAACTTCTTCCTGCACACGGGCTCCGGGATGCAGGGACGCCCGAGCATGGGCGCTTGGGCGACCTACGGACTCGGGAGCGCGTGTCACGACCTGCCGGGCTTCATCGTTCTCAACGGTGGACTGATCCCCTCGGGCGGTCTCGACAACTTCAACAGCGGGTTCCTGCCGGCGACCTACCAAGGCTCGATCTTCAAGGCGGGGGCGAAGCCGCTCGCCAACATTCAGCGAGTCGAGAAGACCGCGAAGCTACAACAGGCGAAGATCGCCCTGATGAAGCATCTCGACGAGCAGGGCCTCGAGAGGATGGGTCGGGTCGACGCGCTCGAGTCGGCGATCGCGAACTACGAGATGGCGTTCCGCATGCAGGCGGCCGTCCCCGAGCTCGTCGATCTCGAGGGCGAGAGCGAAGCGACGAAGAAGCTCTACGGTCTCGATTCCGGCTTCGAGCCGACGCGCACCTACGGCCAGCAGTGCCTGATCGCGCGACGACTGGTCGAGCGGGGCGTTCGCTTCATCGAGCTCACTTGTCCACGCATCGGGGGATGTGATCGCTGGGACGCGCACGGCAACATCAAGCACAACCACGGACAGAACGCACGTGCGGTCGACCAGCCCATCGCGGGTCTCATCAAGGACCTCAAGGACCGCGGCATGCTCGACTCGACGCTCCTCGTCTTCACGGGCGAGTTCGGGCGGACGCCGTTCGCGCAGGGGAGCAACGGACGCGATCACAGCCCCTTCGGCTTTTCGCTCTGGATGGCCGGCGGTGGCATCAAGGGGGGCAGCGTCTACGGCGCGACCGACGACTACGGCTATCGCGCAGTCGAAGGGAAGTGCGAGATCCACGATCTCCACGCGACGAT
>CAYZGY010000969.1:0-3178 GCA_964478085.1 uncultured Planctomycetia bacterium | reverse complement strand
TCAAGACCGACTTCGTTCCGACGAACGTCGACTCGCACACCTATCTCTTTCTCGACGACGTCGTGCGTCAAGACGGTGCCGGCTTTCCGACCTTGTGGAACGACGCAAGAGCCGACTACGAGATGGACCCGGAGATCGTCGACTCACCCGCCTATCGCGACTCGATCCTCGACGACCTCCGCGACCTGCCGACCGTGTCGATCGCGACCGAGCCCGACGACCTGTTCGGTCCCGACGGGATCTACGCGAATCCGACTCGCAGCGGAGCCGGATGGGAGCGGCCGGCCTCGATCGAGTACTTGCGGAATGACGGAGTCGAAGGGTTCCAGGTCGACGCCGGTGTCCAGATCGCGGGGGGAGCCAGTCGCGATTGGCCGAACTCGATGAAGAAGTCCTTCCGTATCGTGTTCAAGAGCCGCTACGGGCCGACGAGGCTCGAGTACCCGCTCTTCGACGACTCGGACGTCACGCGGTTCAACACGATCGTCCTGCGCGCCGGCTACAACTACGGTTGGCTACACCGCTACGCGGACCAGCGAACGCGCGCCCAATACATGCGCGATCAGTTCGCCCGCGAGACGCAACGCGATCTCGGCCAGCTGACGTCGCACGGACGCTACGTCCACCTCTACCTCAACGGGCTCTACTGGGGCATCTACAACCTCATCGAGCGAGCGGACGGTGCCTTCGCCGCCTCGTACCTCGGTGGTGAAGAGGACGACTACGACTCGATCAAGGGAGACGAGCCACCCGCGGCGATCTCCGGCGACACCGACTTCTGGCGCGAGATGTTCTCGGTCGCGAACGCGGGCGTCTCGACGCCTGCCGGCTACGAGCGAATCCAGGAGTACCTCGACCCGGACAGCTTGATCGTCTACTCGATGGTGAATCACTACATCGGCAACATCGACGGGCCCGTCTGTATCTGCGGCGACCATCGACCGCGCATTTTCTTCGCCGCGAGAAGACGCACGGATGAAGGGCGCTACCACTTCTTCCTCTGGGACTCGGAGCACAGCCTCTCGGAGACGAACGTCGATCGAAGTGACCTGGGCGTCACGAACGCCGACAACACCCCCGCACGACTCTACGGTCGCCTGCGTGCGAACGCCGAGTTCCGCATGCGCTTCGCGGACCACGTTCACCGCGCCTACTTCAACGACGGCCCCCTCTCGCCGCAGGCCACGATCGCACGCTGGGAGGGCATCGCACAGAAGATCGACCGCGCGGTCGTCGCCGAGTCGGCTCGTTGGGGCGACACGCGTCGCGCCGAGCCGTACACGCGCGATGTCGAATGGGTCGCCGAGAAGGCTCGTCTCGTCGATCGGTTCTTCCCGGTGCGATCGAGCGTCGTCCTCGCTCAGCATCGCGCGGACGGACTCTACCCGTCGGTCGCCGCTCCGACGCTTAGCCAGCACGGCGGGCTCGTGCCGCGCGACTTCGAGCTCGGCATGATCGCTGCAGGAGGAACCGTCTACTACTCGCTCGACGGTGCCGATCCTCGGCTGCCCGGAGGGGAACTGTCTCCCGACACCATCGCGTACGGTCCGACAGAGAGGAACATCTTGATCGGCGAAGGGGCCGCCACTCGCGTCGTCGTTCCGTCGAGCGACGCACTCGGACTCGACTGGGCAGATCCCGACTTCGACGACGCGGACTGGATCGAAGGCTCGACGGGAGTCGGCTACGAGACTGGTAACGGCTACGAAGACCTGATCGCTACGGACCTCGAGAGCGAGATGGACGACGTCAACGCGTCGGCCTTCATCCGAGTGCCGTTCGACCTCGGCAAGGTCGGAGCTGTCGATGCGCTGACTCTGCGAATGAAGTACGACGACGGATTCATCGCGTACCTCAACGGTCTCGAGGTCGCACGTCGCAACGCCCCTGCCGACGCAGGTTGGAACGCGAACGCGACAGCCTCTCACTCGGACGCGAGGGCCGTCGTATTCGAGGACATCGACATTCCGACTGCGCTCAACGTCCTACGGCCCGGCCGCAACGTCCTCGCGATCCATGGACTCAATCGCACGAGCTCGAGCAGCGACTTTCTCATCCTCCCCGAGCTCGTGGCGCTCTCGAGCGGAGACTCGCGCGTCGAGATTTCGCGCAGCGTCGTCGTCAAGGCGCGAGCGCTGGACGACGGGGAATGGAGCGCCGTGAACGAGGCGACTTTCGTGCTCGACGAACCTTCGCCCCTCCGACTGACGGAGATTCACTACCACCCGACTCCACCCACTCCGGGCGAGCCGTACTCGTCCGACGACTTCGAGTTTCTCGAGCTTCGCAACGTCGGAACGGAGCCGGTCGGACTCGTCGGCGTGAGAATCCTCGGAGAGGTCGAGTTCGATTTCTCGTCCAGCGCGGTGGCGCTGCTCGACCCGGGAGAGCACCTCGTCATCGTCGAGAACCTAGAAGCCTTCGCGTCTCGATACGATGTCTCCGAGATGACGATCGCCGGAGAGTACTCCGGCAAGCTCGACAATGACGAAGGGCTCGTCCGCCTCGTCGACGCACGTGGCGAGACGGTCCTCGAGGTGACCTACGACGACACGTGGAGCTCCGAGACCGACGGGGAGGGACGTTCCCTCGTCATCGTCGACGACGAAGCTCCTCCCGAGTCCTGGTCCGACGCCGCGAGCTGGAGATCGAGCGCTCGCGACAGCGGCTCGCCCGGCGAGCTCGACAAGCCATCCGATCTCGGAGGCGGTCAATTGCCGGGTGACGTGAATCAGGACGGCTCGGCCGACATCTCCGACGCCGTCACTCTTCTGCGCTTCCTCTTCCTCGGGTCACCCCCTCGTCTCCCGTGTGGCGACGGATCTCCGACGGACGAAGGCAATCGAACGCTCGCGAATCCGAACGGCGACGGAGCGATCGACCTCACGGATGCGATCTACATCCTCGAGTACTTCTTCCAAGGAGGGACGCCGCCGGTTCAGGGTGCCGAGTGTCGACCGGTCGAGGGTTGCCCCGAGGTCTGCACACTCTGAGCTCGCCACCCGGCCGGGCACATCACTTCCCCTTCTTTCCGTAGATCCCGAACTGGTGCACCGTCTTCTCGCGGAACGTCTCACCGGGCCGCAAGAGCGTCGACGGGAACTTCGGCTCGTTCGGCGAGTTCGGAAAGTGCTGAGTCTCGAGGCAAAAGCCCTTCTTGTTTCCCGTGTAGAGCTGA
>CAYZGY010000968.1:0-3178 GCA_964478085.1 uncultured Planctomycetia bacterium | reverse complement strand
CCGGGCACGGGTAGTAGCTGTAGCGCGGCGAGCGCAGGAAGCCGAAGCCGTCGGGGAGCGTCTCGAGGACGCCCTCGCCGAACATCAGGCCGCTCTTGTTCGTGCGCTCCTTGAGGATCTTGAAGATCAGGTCCTGCTTCTTGAGGCCGGAGTACTCCGAGACGCCCTCGTTCTGGGCGAGCTCGTGGAGCTCCGGGATCGTCATCTTCTGCAGTTGGCCGATGTGGAGGCCTTCCTGATCGTCCTCCTCGTGCTTCTTCGCGAGCTCTTCGGCCTCTTTCTCGAGGTCCTCGTCGCTCGGCAGGCCGTAGACGGCCTCTTTCTCTTTCGTCTTCGACCGAGACGACTTGCTCGTCTTCGACGCCTTCTTTTTGCTGGCGCTCTTCGTCTTTGCCACTGCCATTATTCGCTACCTTCTGTGGAGATTCCTGCGAGGGCCTCGTGGAGCTCCTCTACCCGTCGACGCAGTTCTGTTTCGCCCGCGGAGTTGTCGATGACGCGGGTCGCCAATTGTCTTTTCTCGTGAAGTGGGGTCTGAGCCGCCTCGCGGCGGGCGAGTTCGCCGTCGTCCCAACCGCGGGCGCGGGCACGCTCGGCACGTTGGGCATCGGGCGTGTCGACGAAGACGATCTCGTCACAGTGCGCCCGCAGTGGGGAGGCCGCCAGGAGCGGGATGTCGAGCACGAGGAGCGCCGCGCGGTCAGACTTGTCTCGAGCTTCGTATTCTCGAACGCCCGCTTCGAGCGCCTCGCGGACGCGTGGGTGGACGAGCGATTCGAGTCGCGTGCGCTCATCGGCCGACGCGAAGACGCGAGCGCCGATCGCTTTTCGATCGACGCTGCCATCCGCCGCGAAGGCGGAATCACCCCACCAGGAGCGTAGGGTGTCGCGGACGTCTTCGTGCTCGAGGATTTCATGTGCCATGCGATCGGCGTCGAGATGCTCCGCTCCGAGCTCGACCAGCGTTCGAGTCACCGTGCTCTTTCCGGAGGCGATTCCTCCGACGATGCCGACGATCACGAAAACGCGAGCCTCGATCTCTCGGATTCTGAGGGGATACGCACGCCGGGGCAGCCCTTGCGCAGCTCGGGCTGGATCGACCGAATGCCGACCGCCGCCGATGATCAGGTTGTAAACGTTGGAAAGTTCCGTCGGTGAGAAGGTCCCTCGTGCACCGTCTGCTCAGAGATTCCTGTCTCTCTCGACGCAGTCTCGTCAGGCGGCTCACGAGGCCCGTGACGGGCGGGTGTTTCGTCCACCGGCTCGGCGGGCCGAGCTGAGCGGACCAAACGGATCTTCTCTTCAGCTTCTTCTTTTCTGAGGAGACTCCTCACCTCCCGCGGCCCTCTCCACCTTCCATCGACCGAGGCCAACGCGATACGCCGAAGGGCGAAACGTGACAGGGCTAACAAGAGGTAGAAGACTGGGGGAAAGGAAACCAGGAGAGAGAGGAAGGTTCGAGGCGGCTTCGCGGTCAGGCAAAACAACCGGCGAACCCATCTCCGTCTCCATATCTCTAACCGCAACGCATCCTTGTGTCAAGGCACAATCCCGCGTGCGCGCCGAGGCGCACGTGGACGGTCCCGAGACGGGGTGCGTGTTCGGACGAAATGAGGGAGCGCGGCCATCCGTTTCCTCCACACGCTTCCTTCGCCGCTTGACTCTCTGATACGTCTCCATAGAATCGTCACTTAGGTCTCACCGTGTCGACATCACGAAGAGAGTAAAAGGAAGAATCGGTTCGCGTTCGTTCGCGGCCGGGTCTCCATTCTGACGCTGCTCCGGTTGCTCGCTCTTGTCGCTACATCTGGATGTTCCAGAGGGCACGAGAGGCGCGTGCAAGGAAATGGACGGAGCGCATAGGAATCTGGCGCTCGTCGGAGTGCGGAGTCCGAGTCCCGAACACGCTATGGAGGTGTCCTGATGGCACAGCGGGAAGGCACTGTTTATCTGTGGTTGTTTGTCGTCGCCATGTGTCTCTTTGTCGGCATGACCGTCGCTTGGGTCATGAAGAACAACGAGAACAAGGAGATGAAGGCAGACGTCGCTTCGGCGGAGAAGAACGAGGAGGAGCAGCGTGATATCGCGACGTCGCTCGGTCAGAAGAACCGAACGCTCGCTTCGCTGATCATCGGAAAGACGAAGTCCGATAGTTACGACGGCGACACGGACACGCTCGTCAACGAGGTTCGCACGAAGAACCTCGCGAAGATCCACGCCGACATCAACGAGGCGCTTCGCAACCTCGGTCGCAAGGAAGAGCCCGAGTTCAAGACGCTCGTCGAGCCCTTCCACAAGTTCAAGGATCTCTTCACGGCCTACAAGGTCGCTGCCGACGAGGCGAAGAAGGACATGGCGACGGGTTCGGACGAGTACGCCAAGGCACTCGCTCGCGACGCCCAGACCATCGTCGGTCTCAAGCAGCAGATCACCGAGCTCGGCACGCAGGTCGCCGAGGCCCAGCAGGCTCAGGAAGACTGCCAGGGTGAGAAGGAAGCGGCTCTCGCTCGCATGACCTCGGAGCTCGAGGAAAAAGAGGAAGAGCACACCGACGAGATGCTCGACAAGAACCGTACCGAGCAGCGTCTGCGCAACGAGATCGCGACGCTCTCGGTTCTCGTCAAGGATCTCCAGGCGAAGGATCGCAAGTCGAAGACCCTCGCCGATGCGCTTCCCGACGGTCGCATGATCAACGTCTCGAGCCAGCTCGGAAAGGCCTGGATCGACCGTGGTCGCAAGCACCGCATGCGCTCGGGCCTGATCTTCCGCGTCTACCAGGAGATCAAGGGCGGCAAGAAGCTCTACAAGGGTCGCGTCGAGGTTCGCAAGGTCCACGAGGACTACTCGGAGGTCGCGCTCCTCGATCAGGTCGATCCCGACCGTCGTCCGATGACGGCCGGCGACCGCATCACGAGCCCGTTCTACGCCGAGGACGAGCAGCCGATCTTGGTCTTCGCGGGCGTCCAGCTCGAGAACCAGGACATGACGCAGGACTTCGTCCGCGCCAAGCTGCGCGGCTACGGCGTCGAGATCCGTACGAACGTCGATACGAAGACGAGCTTCATCGTGGCCCTCAAGGACTACGACAAGACGCAGGAATACCGAGTGGCCGAGCGGCTCGGGGTTCCGATTCTGCGTGAGCAGGAGCTGATGGAGTTCATCGGTTATTGATTCCAGG
>CAYZGY010000967.1:0-3181 GCA_964478085.1 uncultured Planctomycetia bacterium | reverse complement strand
GTTGTTTGTCGCCGCGGTGATCAACGCGACGACGAACAACATCGAGCTCGCCGTCCACGATAGCGGCCTCGGCAATGTGGTCTACGCCGCCGTGATGAACAACGGCCAGCTCAATCAGGGCGGGATCTTCCGTTCGACTCAAGGCGTCGACGGCGTCGACAACGACGCCGACGCCCAGACTGACGCGCCCGACGAGACTCTCTTCGTCGCCATGGATCTGCCGCGGACGGCGGACGGGAGCAGCGGAGCAAGCGGTCTGCACCCACGAGAAAAACCCGGTTCTCAGGCGAGAATCCATTTCTCCATCGTCGCGGACCCGACCAACCCGTTCGTCGTCTACGTCGGTGGCGACCGGCAGGACAGGGCCACCAACGGCTCCTGGCCGAATTCACTGGGAGCGTCGGATTTCACCGGGCGTCTGTTCCGCGGTGACGCCAGCGTCGCGCCGACGGGAGCCGTACCGTCACCCCAATGGACCTCGCTGACCCACAATGGCACGGCCTCCGGTTCGGCACCTCACGCCGACTCCCGCGAGATGGTCTTCGACGCGAATGGGAACATCGTCGAGGGGGACGACGGTGGCATCTACCGGCGCACCAGTCCGAGTACTTCGACGGGAGACTGGTTCTCTGTCAACGGTGACTTGCAGACCAGCGAGATCCACGACATCGCCTACGACAGCGTTTCGAACATCCTCATCGCCGGCAACCAGGACACGGGCACTCCACAGCAGACGACTCCGGGCTCTACGCTGTGGGAGAGTGCCGACCTGAGGCCGGAGCTGGCGCTATTCTCCACAGGAGACGGCGGGGACGTGGTCGTCGACGACACGACGCTGGCGAGCTCGAACCGGTCGATCCGCTACTCGAGCTTCCACTCTCTCGGTTCGTTCCGCCGCCAGGTCTACGACCAGAGCAACCAGCGCGACAGCAGCCACCCGATGGACGTATTGGTGACGCCGCCGCTCCGGGGGGGCGCCACGCCACTGCGCCCTCAGTTCATCACCCCGCTGGCGCTCAACGCCAACAGTCCTACTCGGCTCTTGATCGGCGGGGAGTCCAGCCGAACGAACCCGGTCGCGCTGCCGGCGAACTTTCTCTACGAGTCGAACGACCAGGGCTCGACGATTTTCGAGGTGCCGAGGGGGCCAGGCCCGTGGGACGGCGTCAACCGTAATGCCCTCGCCTACGGCGATCGGGCCGCAGGCGCCAACCCGGATGTCATTTATGTCGGCTCCGCGAACCGTGTCTGGGTCCGCACGGGTGGACCGGCGGCCTTTCTCGGCAGCGCCGCGCCCCTGACGGTAACCGCCGTGCTTCCTGGGCTCGGCGCGAACGATCGCGTCACCGACGTGGTGCTCGATCCGGACAACCCACTCGTCGCCTTCGCGGTGAGCCGCGGACCGGCGGGGGGCCAGGTCTTCCAGACGACGAACTCCGGTGGCACATGGCACGCGATAACCGGCTCGCTGGCGCAGCGAGATCTCTTCGCGGTCGAGTTCGTTCCCGGTGACGACGTCGACCTGCTCGTCGTCGGCGGCACGACGGGGGTTTTCCTGAGCTACATCGATCCGCGTACCGGTCTGGTGTCCTCCAGCGCCTGGGCACGTCTCGGCGACGACCTGCCGAAGGTGCCGGTTTGGGATCTGGACTACGATGCGGCCGACAACCTTCTCGTCGCCGGCACGCTCGGACGAGGTGCCTGGCTCCTCGGGGACATTCGAGGTGTGGCCGAGGTCTTGCTCCGGCTGCCCGCGCACACCGGCGACGTCTTCGAAGTCGACTTTGCCAGCCTCCTTCGCGGCGGTAGCGCATTCACGCTCGACGAGCTCTTCTTGGTCGGTGCGGCGGCGCAGGCGCTGCCTCTTGTACCGGACGTCTTGAGCACGGCGCAACTGATCCAGGCCGGTGCCGAGACCGTCGGGCGCCTTTTCTTCTCCGAGGCCGTCGACGGCGCGCCCTTTGCGAATACCGGACGATTCTTCGTGGCGCCGTCGGTCCGGGACGGACTCGCGGCGGATTCCAACCCGGTCGACCACGGCTTTCAGGGGCTGATCCGCGCCACCGCCTCGGCCCTCGTCGGTGCCACCCGACCCAGCGCCACCACCTACCTCGATATCGATCCGGGCTACTCGATTACCAGTGAGGGTGGCGCGCTCGTCGCGCAGGGTGTTGGAACGCTGGAGCAGCTTCGCCTCGAGCAGCGGCTCGCTTTCCTGAGCTTCCCGGATCGTAGCGCGAATCTGCCCGTCGTCGACGGTGTCGTCGACCCGGCGACAGCGGAGTCTCTGCAGCTGTTTCAGTCGGCCACGGATTCCGACGCGCTCCTCAACCCGGGCGATGCCAGCGGCATCCTCGATCCCCGCTCGGTCACATGGCTCAACCACGCGCAGGCTCCGCGCTGGATCGAGCTCGTCGATCCGGATCCGCAGTCGGTGCCGTTCAACCTCTTCAGTCCGCTCGGTGCCTTTGATTTTCTGCCCGGGCAGGACCCCGGCACCGGCGCGCGCAGCGGCAACACCGCGCAGGCCGAGCGCTTCGGTACCGACTGGCTCCTGCGTGCAGTCGCCGCGGCCGCGAACGACGTCCCCGGAATCGTCATCAACGGCCTTGCGACCGATGACGGCGTCAGTTCCGAAGACTTCCGCGAAGCGCTTCCCGGGGCTCCGGGACGGCTTCACCGCGCCGGGATGGAGGCCGACATCCACGTTCCTCCGGGGGCTCGATCGGCCAGCGCTGGTGCCAACCTCAACACGGCCGAGCAGCAGCTGGTCAGTTTTGTCACCGCGCTCCATCGCGAGGTCGCGAAGCCCGAGAACGGTTCGACGTCGATCGTCGAGGTCGTGATTCCGAACTCGAAGATCCGCTCGACCCTCAACAGTACGCTCTTCGGTGGTGGTAGCGTCGCGGTGCCTGGTACGGTACAGCGTCCCTACGTGATGCACGTCTCACTCGCGGCGAACGACCACGGTCTCGCGGCGGCGGCGCTCGGAACGGGGTTGAGTGGGGCCGCGGACTCCCTCAAGGGGCTTGTCGCTGACTTTCAGAGCAGCACTCCGGGACTCAACAGTTCGATTCCTGCTGCTGGCAGTAGCCTCGAAGAGCTCTTCGGGGTGAGCCGATTTCTCGGGCTCGGCGATGCCGTCGAGAGTTTCGTCGCCGCGACGGAGAGCCCCAGCGCT
>CAYZGY010000966.1:0-3182 GCA_964478085.1 uncultured Planctomycetia bacterium | reverse complement strand
GAGTGGGGCACGAAACTGTTCCAGCCGATGCTGTCGGAGATGTCGTCGTACTGCGCGAGGTTGTGCCAGATCAGCTGCGGCGAGATGCTCACCTGCGTCTCGAGAATGACGAGGTTCGTCGCGAAGTCCCCACCCGGCAGCTCAAACCAGTCGTAGACCCATTCGACTCCGACGTTGAAGTGCTTCGAGGCCTTGAGGATGACCTCGAGATCTCCACCGTGCCTCTCGCCGTCGTAGAAGCTCCCGACATCGGAGCGAATCCCGAGCTCGAAGAGCCTCTTTCGGGCCGTCTGCAGTCCGACGCGGTGACGGTGCCACCATTGCTCGCCCGGAGGAATCACGACGCCGGGGTGAATCTCGAGATTCTCGTTGGGTTCGTCGTATCCCGCTCGCGTGTTGTAGAAGACCTCATCGCCGGTCTCGAACTCGAGAAAGAGAACCGTCAAGGAATGAAGACCGTCGACGTGTCCGCGGGCGCTCCAGATCCCATCCCAGTCTTGGTTCTCGTTGACGTTGTTCGAGATCAGACAGTCGTCACGCGCCCCGTTCGAGTTGACTCGAGATTTGTAGCCGTTGCGCCGATCGAGAAACGTGTCGAGCACGATCACGACGTGGTCGTCCCATTGCGCACGTCCATCGCGCGCCATCTCGTTGGCGACAATCTGGGTCGGATCGCTGTGAAAGCACGAAATACCGATAAAGAGCGTGTGCTCGACGTAGACGACGCGAAACTCGGTTCGCTCCGTCGGGGGAGCTCCCTCCTTCGGGAGAATCTCCGCGAAGGCATCACTGCTCGGCGCGTCTCGCCACGCGAGATCGTCGAGACGACCGTCGAGAATCGGCGCCTCGTCGACACGGAGGGCTCGAATCGTTTTGCGCGTACCGCCGACCTCATCGGCGCCTGGCTGCTCATTGTCAGCGCCGAGAATTACGCGCTCGGACAGGCACGTGCTGACCACCACCCCGAAGACGATCAGGGCGTTCCACCTCCTCGACCGGAATGTCTCGAGAGCGATCCGCACGAGAGAGACCTCCTGTCGCCTTCCGAGGCTACGCGCCGAGCATTTTGCGAAAAAGCACATCGCGCTGTGGCAAATTGTCCGGCTGCGTCGTTTCGCCACAGTTCGTCCGGTGGTAGCGATCGAGGAAGCGTCGAGCTACACTCTCGAAAGACGCGATCAGGCTCCGGTCCCGAGGCAGAGACGAAGATGAAGATCACCGACATCGAGTGCCACGTACTTCTCGTTCCCGACGTCAAGACGGACGCGACCTCTTCGGCGCAGGACGACATCGTCGTCTTCGTGCACACCGACGAAGGGATCACGGGCGTGGGAGAGTCGGACGTCAACCCCTGGATCGCACGTGCGTGTATCGAAGCTCCGAGCACGCACACGATGGGGCTCGGCCTCAAGGACATGCTCATCGGTGAAGACCCTCTCGACAACGAACGCATCTGGGAAAAGCTCTACGTCGGCAGCTGCATGAACGGCCGACGCGGCGCCGTCATCAACGCGATGGGCGCGATCGACATGGCGCTCTGGGACATCAAGGGAAAGGCGGCCGGCAAACCCTGCTGGCAGCTTCTCGGCGAGAAGGCCAAAGATGCGATCAAGCCGTACGCGTCGCTGCAGCCGAACGGCTCGAGCTACGAGGAGTATCGCGACTCGCTCGTCGAGTGGGCGCTGAAGGCGAAGGAGTTCGGCTTCTCTGCGGCAAAGCTCGAGGTGACGCTGAGCGGTCCGTACAACCACTCCGGCCTCAACGAGCCCGATGAGCGCGTCACCGAAACCGTCGCCAAGGTTCGCGACGCCGTCGGCCCCGAGTTCGTGCTGATGGTCGACGTCCAGTACGCGTGGCCCGACGCCGACACGGCCTTACGAACGCTACGCGACTGGGAAGACCTCGATGTCTACTTCGTCGAGACGCCCCTCTGGGTCGACGATCTTGCCGGCTATGCCCGACTCCACGAGGAGGCCCCGATGTCGATCGCCTCGGGTGAGTGGCTGACGACGCGCCACGAGTTCGAGGATCTGATGGACCGAGGCCTCGTCGAGATCGCCCAACCCGACGTCGGCCGCGTCGGCGGCCTGACCGAGGCCAAGCGCGTCTGCGACATGGCGGCCGAACGCGGACGACGGATCATCCCCCACTGCTGGAAGACCGGTATCAGCATCGCCGCGAGCGCCCACCTCGCCGCAGTCACCGCGCACTGCCCTTACTTCGAGTTCCTCCCCGCGTCACTGACCGACTCCCTCCTGCGGCAAGAGCTCGCCGAGGACGAGCTTCACATCGTCGACGGGGAGATACCGCTTCCCGATCGCCCGGGCCTCGGGGTCGAGGTGAGCCGGGAGGCGTTGAAGAAGTTCAAGGCGGACTGAGACGCGAATCAGAAGTTCCGCTCCACCATGGGACGGAACGTAAACTCGTGCGTGACGACGTCCTCCGGCATCGTCAAGATCGAGTGAATCACCGACGCGACGCTGTCCGGATGCATGTAGTCCGGTCGATCGTTCGGCCGAAAGTCCGTGTCCGTGCCTCCGGGATAGATCGCCGTGACGCGGATGTTGTCGTCGAGAACCTCCTTTCGGAAGATCGACGTCAGCGCTTGGAAGCCATCCTTTGCGGCCGTGTAGGCTCCCATCGTCTCCATGCTGGCATGGCAAACGGTCGAGAGCACGTTGACGACGTGTCCGCCGCCCGCGGCCTTCATGTCGGGGTAAACCTCGCGCATGAGAAGGAACGGCGCGCGGAGATTGACGGAGATGATCGAATCGAACTCGTCGGTCGAGACGTCGACGAGCTTCGCCTTGCGCGGATTGAAGCCGGCGTTGTTCACGAGAACGTCGATCGGGCCGACCGCTTCCCTCGCCGACTCGACGAACGAACGGATCTTCTCTTGCCCTTGGAGGTCGAAGGCGGTCGCGAAGACCTTCGCGGCCCCGGCGCTCTCGGCGGCCTTCTCGACCTCGGTGAGGAGACGCGCGTCTCGCCCACAAATCGCCAATCGACAGCCATCCTTCGCGAGGCGAATCGCGAGTGAGCGACCGATTCCACGCGTCGCGCCGGTGATGAGAACAGTTCGATTTTCGAGAGTCGACATGCGTCAACGAGCCTCCGAGAAATCCGATCGCTCGAGCGGGAAAGAGTAACCGAGACGGCACCATGCGTCGAGCGATCCGGCG
>CAYZGY010000965.1:1541-3183 GCA_964478085.1 uncultured Planctomycetia bacterium | reverse complement strand
GGGATCGAAGGAGCTCCGACATGCTGCCATCGCTTTCCTTGTAGGCTCGCCAGGCTTCTTGAACGGCCCGCGCGTCGTCCAGTGTCTCGTTGCGGCCCATCCAGAAACGGAACGCGTAACGAACAAAGACCTGCTGAGCTCGCTGCGATTTCGCCAGCTTTCTGACCAGCTCCTCCGGGCCAGCGACGGGACCATCGAGGCTCGGCTCGCCGCTCTCGATGATCTCGCCCGTAACGACGACCGGGCGGTCCAGTTCCGTCTTGCGGACACTGCCGAAGTGATCGTACTTCTCGAACGGCAAACCCAGCGGGTCCATCAATCGATGACACTTCCAGCATTCGGCGTCGCGGGTCTTCTGCATCCGTTCGCGCAGTGTCTTCGACGGATCTTCGGGCAAGGCGGCATCGACCGTGATCGGGACATCGGGAACACGACCACCCAGCAAGCGCTCACGAATCCACTTGCCGCGGTGTATGGCGTGATTCTCGGCGTTGGTCGAATGTGAGACGAGCCAGGAACGCTGGTTGAGCAGTCCGACGCGCCAGGGCATCAGCCGATCGGGATGTCGCTCGACGAGCTCCGCGAGCGCCTTCTTTCTCTTGGCGAGATCCTTCAGGCTCTTGGCTCGGTCCTTTTCGGGCAGCTTCTTCTCATCCGTTCGCGCCAGTCGTCTTTCGACGTGCTGGATTCCCGATTCGAGGCGGCGCTTCCTGGTCTCGTAGATGTCCTCGATCGTCGCCTCGGAGTCTCCGCGGTAGTCCGTCCGAACGGTCAGCAGGCGGGCGAGAACCTGCTTGTCTTCTTCGAGGATCGCATCGACGACCCTGCGGCTATTCAGGCCGATGTTGTCGCCGAGGCCGTCGTTGAAGCGCTTCTCGAACGTCCCGAACAAGCGGCCTGCGTCCTTTTCTCTCTGCAGGTCGTTCAGGCACTTGAAGACGGAGGAGTAGTGCAGGTAGTTGAAATACTCACCCAGAAAGCGGCGAACCGTCTCGGATTGCGAGAGCTTCGGCATCTTCTTGTGCGCGAAAGCCCTCTGGAGGGTCGCGACAACTTCCTCGCGGCTCTCGAGTTTCCCGGCCTCGGCCGCCACGACGAAAAAGTCGCGGAGGATTGGACCTCCATGACGGACTTGCCACCTTGCCGGGTGCCGCTTGGGGTCGTCACCGCGGCGGTCTCGAACTGCCCGGTCCATCGCATCGATCAGCTCGCCGGGAGACAGCAGCGAGGGTTTGTCCGAAGACTTCGACCTTCCCAACTCGGCGTGAAAGAACGCTTCGGGATGGGTCATGATCGGAACCAGGCCCTGAATCAGGCCGTCCCGGTTGCCGAGCGTCTCGATCCTGCGGAGAACGGCGGATCGCTTGGCCGCCAGCTCCTCGTCATCCGGCAAGCGCCCGAGCCAGTAGCGATACAGGTCGGCGATCACCTGGTCGAGGTCCTCGTTGCCTGGGGGATCCTTGGCAAGGGCCAGCTTTCGAATGAGCGATCGCTCGTCCTTCGGATTGCCATTCACGACCCGGATCAAGAGCAAGCGGGCGTTGTTGGTCAGCCCCGCCGTCTGCGTGCCTTCGAGGGTGTACAGAAACGAGTAGTTCTTCAGCTCGTGTTCGGAATGCAGGCCGAACGGAGCACGCACCCG
>CAYZGY010000965.1:0-1531 GCA_964478085.1 uncultured Planctomycetia bacterium | reverse complement strand
CCCGTCGAGTCGCGACGGCGCCATGGGATTTCAACCACGCGCGCTGCTTGTCCACATAGCTCACGGGCAGCATGCGCCACAAACGAGCCGGGCTCGCCGCGATCTCAGGACTCTGCTTCGCGATTTCAGGATCGAACAGCTTGTCGTGCGGAACGAGGTTGCCGTTCTCCGGTCGCGCCATCTTTCGCACGAGCAGCTCGTGTGCTCGAGCGACATTCTTCTCGATCCACGCCGTCAGTGTGGAGACTTCCGCGTTCGACATCCGCCGCCTTTTCTTCGGCGGCATGGAGCCCTTCGTCAGCTGTTCGAGGATCAATGACCAGACAGCCGTTCCTGTCGCGTTGCCGGTCAGTTGATCGAAGCGCAGCTCGCCCTCTTGCCTGTCCGGTCCGTGACATGCGAAGCAGTGCTCTTGAAGCAGCGGACGAGCTGTGCCTGGAAAGTCCGCGTTGGCCGGAGAGGATCCGACGAGAAGAATCCATCCGAAGAGTGCGCAGCGAATCCTCGCCGGCCACCTCTTGACGTGCTGTATGTCGGCGCTCACCGCGAAGCCCGGTGACACTCTCATGATCCTCCGAATGGCCGGCACCACATCCCCGCATCTTACTCGGAGGTACCTCGAGAATGCCCGGATTCTCCGTTCGGGATCGTGGATCAGCTGCAGCATCACGGCTTCCTCGGCAGGCAGACGACTCCAAAGCCGCCGCTGCTGTAGCGACCGCCGATTCCGACGAGCCATCTCTTCGCACAGCGGCAGTCCCTGGCACGCCTACGCCTACGCCTACGCCAACGCCTACGCCTACGGCGTGGCGATATCCCCGCGTAGTCAAAATACTCATCCGGCCGCCCGATAGTAGTAGTTGAGCAGCCC
The DNA here is from genome assembly GCA_964478085.1 of uncultured Planctomycetia bacterium. GTDB lineage: Bacteria > Planctomycetota > UBA8108 > UBA8108 > UBA8108 > CAYMLL01. The sequence continues at coordinate 660 of CAYZGY010000965.1, read as the reverse complement.
GCTCATGCGCTCGCGGTGTCCGCGTGCGGAAGTGGAATCAACTCTATGCGTTCGAGTCTTTTGACCCCACGAGAAAAGAACCCCCAAGTGCTGGCGAAGAGCAGGGCGTTATTTCAGCAGCTTCAGCGCTGCATCACCAAACGCGCGGCCTTTGAGATAGTACGTCTTTCCTGAACCGAGGTAGTGGTAAGGCCGATCATTTCCAACCGCTCGCCACTGGGCTTTCTGTTCAGCCGTGCCTTTCCAGAATCCCTTCTTGAACAGTTCGTGCGCTGCGGTGTCGTAATACTCCGCGGTCGGTACAAAAACAACGCTGCCCTTGAATTCCGGGAGCTTTGCGGTGTTGGCCTGCGCGATTTGAAAGTCACCGCGCGCCGGAATGCCGCCCGTGCTGAGTTCGCCAATGATGAACGGCATGTTGGGCGCGCCCAGGTCCTTGCGTACGTCGCGGATGAACTGGGCTAACCACTTCGTGTAGTCGGCGTACTTCGTTGCCCTGTACTCGCGTCGAATCTTGTCATTGAATCCCTGGTGCCAGATGAAGCCGGCGATCTCGGCTTTGTGACCTTTCAGTGCCGGAAACTTCTCTTGGAACGTCGCCAGTTCTTCCTTCGTGTGAGCGATCAGCTTTCGATAGCTGTCGCCGAACTGAACCTTCAG
>CAYZGY010000964.1:0-3187 GCA_964478085.1 uncultured Planctomycetia bacterium | reverse complement strand
CCATGTCGTCGAGCGCGCCGACCTGATCTCGGTCAGCTTCGACACGAAGACGGCGTACCGCGCCAAGGTCGTGGGCATCGCACCGGACAAGGACCTCGCCGTGCTCAAGGTCGAGGCACCCGAAGAGCTTCTCCACCCGATCACGGTCGGCAGCTCGTCGAACTTGCTCCCAGGTATGGAGGCGATCGCGATCGGCAATCCTTTCGGTCTCGACCACAGTCTGACGCGCGGCATCATCTCTGCGCTCGGCCGCGAGATCCGCTCGCGAACGGGGCGTGTCATCGAGGGGGTGGTCCAGACCGACGCGGCGATCAATCCGGGCAATTCAGGCGGACCGCTGCTCAATTCGCGCGGTGACCTGATCGGCGTCAACACGGCGATCGTCAGTCGTAGCGGCTCGAGCTCGGGAATCGGCTTCGCCGTGCCGGTCAACACCGTTCGTCGTGTCGTCGGTCAGCTCATCAAGCACGGTCGAGTGATTCGCCCCGGACTCGGCGTGTACCTCTTCAGCGACGAGATCGCCCGCCAGTGGGGCATCCGCAAGGGGGTCATCGTCCGTCGCGTCGTGCCCGAATCGGCTGCTGCCGAGGCGGGACTCCTAGGCGCCCGGTTTTTCCGTGGCGGCGAGGTCGACCTCGGTGACATCATCATCGGAGTGGCCGATCGCGAGGTGAGCGACATGGACGATCTCCTCAACGAGCTCGAGGAGCACAAGATCGGCGACGAGGTCACCGTCAAGGTCCAGCGTGGACGCCAAGTCCGCGAGTTCCAGGTGAAGCTGCAGAAAGTCGAATAGACACTGGCTTGTAACAGCAGAGCGGCGAAAGAGCGTGGCAAAGTCCTTCTGGGAGAAGATGGGGTCGAGTGTCGGACGGGGGCTCGAGAAGGCGAAGGACGTCGGCGCGTCCATCGGCGAAAGCGTCGGGCAGAAGCTCGACGTCGGCGAGGCGAAGCGTCGAATGCGGCTCGCGCACGAGGAGCTCGGGCAGGTCGTCGCGCAGCGTCTCGGGGGGCAGGACCTGTCGCAGATTCTCCAGAGGGGGACGATCGAGCTCGATCCGACGACAGACGGCGAGCTCCGGGACGCCCTCGAGTCGGCTCTCGAGGCTCGTGCGGCGTATGCTCGAGTCAAGGCTGCCGGCGAGGCACCGCCTTCCGGTCAAGACCCGGACGCGGATTCGGGCGCGTAGAAGTGGTCTCGAGGGACGCGAGGAGCCCGCAGGTGCTCGTTTTCCCTTGACTTATTTCGCCCCGAACCCTAGAATTCCTGCCGCAACTTTGTGTAAATAACGTAGCTGGAACCACTTAGGCTCCTTCGAGGCCGTGAGGTGAATCGTCGCGAGGTATCCACGCCACGACGAGGCCACGCAGCGTCGAGATTCTCGGAGTGAGCCCGTACAAGTTCGTCATAGCAGGGCATGGACCTCGCGAAGTACGCCAAAGACCTTCAAGGTCTGCTGGACCTGATGAAGCGTAATGACCTCTCCGAGCTCGAAATCGAGGGCGAGGGTCACAAGATTCGACTGCGCAAGAGCGAGCCTGAGGGCTCCGGTGCCCCGACGATCGCGTTCGCCGCGCCGGCGGGGGCTCCGGCGATGCCGGCCGCTCCGGCTCCGGCGGCAGCCGCGGGTGCCGCACCGGCTGCAGCCGCTGCCGATTCCGCCTCCAACGATCATCTCCACGTCGTCCCGTCACCGCTCGTCGGCACGTTCTACCGATCCTCGAGCCCCGAGGCCGAGCCCTTCGTTTCCGAGGGGGATCGCGTCGATCCGGACTCGGTGCTCTGCATCGTCGAGGCGATGAAGGTGATGAACGAGATCGAAGCCGGCGTCACCGGCATCGTCCGCGAGATCGTCGTCGACAACGGCGAGGCCGTCGAGTTCGGCGAGTCGCTGTTCCGCATCGAGACGGCCGACGAGTAAGGGAAATCCGAGATCGTGGCCGTGAAGAAGTTCTCGAGGATCCTGGTCGCCAATCGCGGCGAGATCGCGCTCCGCATCATCCGTGCCTGTCGTGAGCTCGATATCGAGACGGTCGCCGTCTATTCGGAGGCCGATCGAGACAGCACGCACGTCGAGGTCGCCGACCACGCCGTCTGCATCGGGCCGGGACCGAGCCGGCAGAGCTACCTGGAGATTCCGCGCATCATCTCGGCCGCCGAGATCATGGATGTCGACGCGATCCACCCCGGTTACGGGTTCCTCGCCGAAAACGTCCAGTTCGCCGAGATCTGCAAGTCGTGCCACATCGAGTTCATCGGCCCGTCCGTCGAGGCGATCCGCGATCTCGGCGACAAGGGCAAGGCGCGTGATTTGGCCCAGGAGGCCGGGGTTCCGCGCGTTCCGGGCAGTCCCGGTATCATCGAGACCGAGGCCCAAGCGCTCGAGATCGCGCGCGAGATCGGCTATCCCGTGCTCGTCAAGGCGGTCGCTGGCGGTGGTGGGCGCGGCATGCGCGTCGCCCACAACGATGTGAGTCTGGCGAGCGGGTACTCGCAGGCACGCGTCGAGGCCGACGTCTCGTTCGGCAACCCCGACGTCTACCTCGAGAAGTTCATCGACAAGCCGCGGCACGTCGAGATCCAGATTCTCGCCGACAACTACGGCGACGTGATCCACCTCGGCGAACGCGATTGCAGCCTCCAGCGACGCCACCAAAAGCTCATCGAGGAGTCGCCCTCGCCGGGCCTCCCCGACAGCGTTCGCGAGGAGATGGGCGAGGCGGCCAAGCGGCTGTGCAAGCACGCGGGCTACCACAACGCCGGCACGGTGGAGTTCATCGTCGACCGCGAGTTCAACTTCTACTTTATCGAGGTGAACACTCGTATCCAGGTCGAGCACCCCGTCTCGGAGCTCGTCACGGGCGTCGATCTGATCAAAGAGCAGGTCCGGATGGCGAGCGGCGAGCGCCTCGGCATGACGCAGGACGACATCTCGTTCAGCGGGGTGGCGATCGAGTGCCGCATCAACGCCGAGGACCCCGACGACAACTTCCGCCCGAGCCCGGGTCTGATCACCGAGTTCCGCCCGCCGGGAGGCTACGGCGTCCGCGTCGACAGCCACTGCTACTCGGGCTACCGTGTGCCCCCGCACTACGACTCGATGATCGCCAAGCTCATCGTCCATCAGCGCACGCGCGAAGAGGCGATCGCCTGCATGCGCCGCTGCCTCGACGAGTACAAGATCGA
>CAYZGY010000963.1:0-3192 GCA_964478085.1 uncultured Planctomycetia bacterium | reverse complement strand
CCCAACTACCCGGGGGGCGGGCGCGGCCCGCCGCCCGGCCCCCCCCCGGCAACCATCCAGCCTCGCGGCGAGTCGCCGCGACATGACGTGATCTCGGCAAATGGCAACGATCCGCATAGAGACATCCCGTGGTGCTCAGAGGCGCTCAGAGGTGCTCAGAGGTGCTCAGAGGTGCTCAGAGGCGCTCAGAGGCGCTCAGAGGTGCTCAGAGATCCTCAGAGATCCTCAGAGATCCTCAAATCCCCATCTCGCAGTCGAGGCCTTCGCCCATGTCCTCATCCTCGCCGGGATTCGGATACGGCGCAGACGGCGGCGCACCCTGTTGGAAGAGGAAGCTGAGAAGCCTTACGGCATCGGTGAGGTCGAGAATCTCGTTGTTATCGACATCTCCCGCATCGCGACAGAACGCCTCGAGTCCTCCGAAAAGATGACGGAGGATCCGAACGGCGTCACTGACGTCGATGCTCGAGTCGAGGTTGAAGTCTCCGCGGATGAATCTGGGCGGCAGCTCACCGACCGTGAACGTCAACGCGTTGGAAGGATCGCTGCCGAAATTGGTCGCGGTGAGCTGAACGTCGCCCATCGGGAGGTCCGGAACCTCGACGAGCGCAAGACTCGAATCGACCGCGGGGTCGAAGGTCACCGATGCCGCGGGCACGTCGTCGAAGAAGAAATCGATGCCGCGCTCGAAGCCCTCGCCGCGGACGGTGAGGATCTCTCCCGGAGGCGCCTCGGAAGGATCGACCGAGGTCAACGTCGGCGGCGACAAGTTGAACGTCGTCGTGACACGGATCGAGTCGGTCGCGGAGATCTCGCCGATCGGCGAAAGCCCCAGGAGAGAGATGATGTTCTCGCCACCCGACAGCGGAACCGTCATGCGCCAACGCGTGCGCGTCGGCCACGAGATCTGCGGCGCGGCCTCGAGCCCCTCCACGAGGATCGAGTGGACGTCGATGCCGGCGTCGCCCTCGAGCGTCACGGTCTGCGTGTCGACCGTCATCGGTGCCCCACCGTTCGTGGTGATTCGGAACGTCACGGGTCCCGGCAACCGCGAGCGGACGAAGCTGGCTCGCTGGCCGATGTAATTGAGAATTCCGCCGAAGTTCTTGCCGCTGATCGACCCGTAGTGATCGGTCCAGTGACGCATGTAATTCGTGTTGTAGATGCGGTCGATGATGTCCTTGAGGTGGGCGTGGAATCGCCGCTCGTTTCCCGGGATTTGAATGATCCTTCGCAATCCCTGATCGCCGTAGAGAGACGCGTTCGTTCCGCGGACAAACGCGAAGTCGGCGTCCCACATCATCACGAGAACCTTGCCGTCCGAGGGACGAACGTAGTGCATGTTGTTGTGGTTGTTGCCGAACGTGTACGTGTCTCCGATGCCCGTGAGAGAGTAGACCGCGAAGACGCGCATCCATTCGTCGACGTCGAGCGCCGCGTCGGCGGCCGCCTCGAGAGAGGCTCCTGAGGCACTGAACGCCTGGCAGGCACGAATCATGCCGCTGTAATCGTCCTGAGAACGATTGTTCCGGATGTTCCAGAGCCAGCGGTAGGCCTCCTTGTCATTGCCGAGATCACGCAGATCGGAGCCGAGAACGCCGTCGGGCTGCGGATTCTTGTAACCCTGCGCATTCGCCGTCGTCGGGTGATAGATCAGGTCGTACTTGAAGACCTGTCCGTCCGAGCCGTTCTCGTACATCGAGTCGAGAAAGACGTCGTTGTAACGAGCCATTAGAAGAAGCGCGTACGAGGTGTGCTGCGTTCGCGGCGCAATGACGCGACACATGTCGTCGTACATCGCCGGGATACCACCTGCGTAATTCGCGACGTGCTTGACGAGAATCTCGTCTTGCGACTGCTGCGGCACGAAACCGGACCAACCGCCCGAACGATCGCAGCCGATCGACTTGTGAACACCGCGGAAGCGATGATTCGCGGGGAAGCGGATGTTGAAGCTGACGCGATTGTCGGTCGGACGACCACGTTCGGAGCCTCGCAGACGGACGGAGGCGCCGTAGAAGACCTCCTTTTCGTTGTAGACGATCGTGCACGGCATCTGGTGATTCGACATGCGCCGGATCGTCTCGTAGAGAATGTTGATGTCTCGGGGAGGCATGATGATGCGCACGTTGTGCACCGTCCCGAGTCGCGCCTGTCCGTCGTTCGTGCGATAGCACGCGCGCGAGTCTCGTCCAGCGCGTGGCCACGTCTCCGTGGCACCGGCGCCGTCCGTCGCCTCGATGTAGAACTGGACCGTTCGCGAGCCCGACTGCCCCGGAATCGTTCCGCGGAAGAGACCGTCGGCCGAACGTGACATCGAGACGTTTCGCCAAGTGCCTCCTTCGACCGAATACCAGACGCGCGCCTCGGCGACGTCGTCGGGGTCGCTCGCGTCGATCGAGACCGTCACGGCCTCCCCGCTGTTCGGCGCGACAGGCGTGTGCGCGAGCCCGATCATCGTCGGACCGATGTTCGACTCGAGCATCGAGTTCGGCGCGCCGGGCGTGCCGGACGTCTCGGGTCGATCGATGAGCGTCGTCATCGGCGAGAAGTTGAAGTAGATCCGCGTGTGGAGCTGGTGCGATCCCGAGACCCAGCGAGCGCGAAACGAGAATTCGTAGACGCGCCCCGAGGTCGGTGCGAGGTTCCCGAGGTTCGTTCGCTCGATGTGATTGTGCATGTGCTCGGTCGGCCCGGTCGAGACGATGCGGAGGACGCGGTTCCCGGGCTCGTCGGGATCGTCGATGACCTCGCTGAGACGGTGGTTGCCGAGCAGCCGCCAGCCGCTCTCCCCCGACTCGAAATCGCCGTTCGAGACGAACTGCCGGCGTGCTCCGTCCGGGTCCTCGATGACGCTGAGGTCGTCAAGGAGGATCTCTCCGTCGTCGAGCATGCCGAAGACGAACTCGCGCCACTGGGAAGGACCGACGTGCCGCACGCCGTTCAGGCGGAACGTGTAGGTCTTCCACTCGGTCTTGCCGAACTCGTCGCTCGCCGCCCAGGCGCCGGGACGGTTGTTGTCAGCGTCGGCATCGCGAAGCTCGAGCGAGGAGCCGCCGCCATCCGGCGCCGAGGGCCAAGGACGGCCATCGTAGTACTCGACGACGTCCGCGAGGTTGCCATTCTCATCCTCGAGGACGAGCTTGTCCGTGCGTCGACCGAGGCGCCCTTCGAACGGACCGACGACGTCGA
>CAYZGY010000962.1:0-3193 GCA_964478085.1 uncultured Planctomycetia bacterium | reverse complement strand
GGAGAGTCCCTCTCGTCGTGGGCCGAGAGAACACCCTCGAGCTGGGAACGAAAGAACTTCGCGCGAGCCGTCGAGAGAAACTCGTTCTTCTCCGGATCGGATTCGCGCGCGATCCGCGCGAGGCGTTCGGCCATGCGGGTCGTCGACGGCGATGGGCCCTCGGTGGTCGCGCTTCGTGTCTCTTGAGTCCCGGGTTCCTCGTTGTTGCCGCCACCCACTCCGCACGACGTGAGCGTAAGGGATAGCAGGCAAGTGAAGGAGAACGAGAGGACGTGTCGCATCGAATTCTCGCAAAGATCTGAGGGCTCTGCGACGATAACGACGGGCATTAGCGAAGGCAAGTCGAGGAAGGTGCGAAACGAGGATCGAGATGAGACCGACGACTCCCGGGCTTCGTCGCTTCGCAGCGCTCACGGCACTCGGTGCGCTCGTTTCGGGCGTCCTCGTACCATTTTCGTTCGCGGAGGATCTGACCTTTCCGCCGACGCTTCCCAACGGTGCGAAGCTCGTTACGCAGCGCTCGCCTGCCTTTCTCGAGCGCCCGGACTCCGTCGAGGACGAGGTTGGTGTCGCCACGACACCTCCGCGGATCGACTTTTTTCACTTCACTATCCCGAGCAGACATATCCGGGCAATCCTTGGTCGGTCTGGGGCGACTCGCTCGCGACGGAAGGGAATTACTACTCGGCGATCGGCGACCACGAGGGTCCGGTCGGAAACGCGTACGTGTTCGAACTCGACACCGAGACACTCGAGATTCGCAAGCTCGTCGACGTCGAGATCCGCGGATGCGGGATCGGGGCCATCGTCTTCGCGTACGAGAAGGGTCGTGCTCGGGATCCTCAGGCGCTGATCCTGTGCGAAGCGATCCAGACGAGCTACGGATACTGCTCGGGACAAGCTCCCGTCGCGCACATCGGCCTCGGCTCGAGAGAAGAGCGCGACATCGTCGTCCGGCAGCCGCACGGGCGCGGCGAGACCCTCCGCCGGGACGTGCGAGCCGGAACTCGGCTGCGGCTCGAGTCTTCGGGCTGTGTACGATAGCGGCTGGAATCGTACGGTGAAAAACTCTCCTCCGACCGGGAAGCTGTCTCGACAGTGGACTCCGCCCTGTTCCTTCGTTAGAATCCCTGTGGGCTTGTTCTTGGTTGCGCCCGCTTCGGGCCCGTGGGTCTACCGCAGGTGTTCGCTACCAAGAACTCGACTCTACCAGCCTCCAAGAACGAGTTCGAGCGTAGCGCCGATCCGGTTCCTCCGGTTCCTCCGGTTCCTCCGGTTCCTCCGGGTCGACGCGGAGATCGAGCCACGCGGCGCATAGCCGCGTCGTGACGTCATCTCGACAGCCGTCGACGTTCGGCAGCAGAATCGTCCTCAGCATCCAGTTCATGCGCATCGTTGATGCGCGTCCAGAGCATGGAAACTCAGTAGAGGAGGTGTCCCGTGTTTCACACAACTCTCCATCGAGCGCGCGTTGGCGCCTCGTCCGTATTGCTTGTGGTCGCAACATTCATGTTGCCTCTTTCCGTTTCGAACGAAGCGCTCGCGTTCGAGTTCAATGAGGAGACCAGCTGTATTCTCCTCAACGCAGACAACACCGACATCTTGACGGCGCCGGTCGGTTGCCTGCTTCCGAAGAACGAGACTTGGTGCAACTGCACGCGCAGCGCGCTCTCGAACCCGGTACGAGGCGAGTCGACGTCGTTCGAGCAGGGTCTGATCTGGGTGACGGAAGAGCCGGGTGTCGGCAATCACCGGATCGAGGCCTTCCAAGGTACTCTCGACCTTACGTCGGTCGAGGTCGGTGACATCATCGGCCGCACGCGTATGCACGAACTGGTTCCTCAGTCGGTCGGCGTGCCTCCGGGAACCTTCTTCACGCTGGGTACCGAGATACGAGTGACCGCGAAGAATGGTGACGTTGTCGACTTCGAGATCGTCGTAGTCGAGATCAGCCAGATCGTGCCGATTATCCTGCGTTACAACCCGCTGGATGCGGCCCACTCGGACGGGCGTCTCTACGTCGGGCGGGTCTCGGCGGTCGGGCCAGGCGATGGATTCCTCTTCGAGTATCGCTACGAAGGAAAGGAGGGCGCTGCGCACCCTTCCGTTGAGCCGGGTGACGCGGCGAGGCCGGGATTCAACGTTCGCTTTGTCGTCTCGATCTTCACCGACGACGCGGAAGGATCGTACAGCTTTGCCGAGGATGAGGACCTGCTCGAGGTCGTGTCCCACATTCGCAAGTTCGACGAAGCGGGCGGAGAAGTCGCCGATCCGGAGGAGATCATGCCGCTCGGTGCCGAAGATCTCTGCGCGGTCGTTAACGACCCGGAGCCTTGCCGGGTCTTCGAGGAGGAGATCGAGGTCGGAACGGCCGGCGGAGAAAACAACCCGCCGGAAGCGGTCATCGTCGCGACGGACAGCCAACTGCAGCCTCTCGAGGGCGGCTTTCTCTTTCGTGATTGCGGTGTAGCGCGAGCGATTCTCCGTGGATCGAACTCGAGTGACGGCGACGGCGGAACGCAGGGATTGACCTTCCTCTGGGAGGTTCTCGACGAGCCGTCCGAGGGAGCCGCGACGATCCCCGCGGAGTCGGTGAACTTCATGGACGCCGAGGTGTCGTTCTTCGAGGCCGGTGCATACACGATCCAACTGACTGTCGACGACGGCCAGGAAGCCAACAACACGGCGACGGCGGAGGTCGATATCTTCGTCGAGGACGGGATCGGACCGAACGAGCCGCCGGAGATCCTGAGCGTGACCTATCGTCTTCCCGGCGAGGAGGAGATCGAGCTCGTCGACGAGGACGAGGAGAACATCGTCGACGTCGATCTGGTCGGCGATTCTCTCACGATACGATTCGACGCGGACACGACGACGGGGCCCGACGGCTGCTTTCAGGAAGAGATCTACCTCTGGGAGGCAGACGGACCGGGCGCGGTGGAGTTCTCGTCGTTTTCCGAGGACGACACCGACGCGACGTTCGTCGTGCCGGGAGAGTACACGGTGACCTTGACCGTCGACGACGGCGCGCCGAGTGACAACACGACGGACATCGAGATCGCCGTTCTCATCAACGACTCGAACGATGGTGTCGGGCCCTTCCTCCGAGGTGATTGCGGGCAGACCGGAAAGGTCGACATCTCGAGCGCCGTCTTTCTGCTGACGTTCCTTTTCCTCGGCGGCGACGAGCCGA
>CAYZGY010000961.1:0-3210 GCA_964478085.1 uncultured Planctomycetia bacterium | reverse complement strand
AAACTCGCGTCCGAGCAAGGCTTGAGTCTCCGAACGGAGGGCAGGCACGACGGTTGTCGGTCAGTTTCTCGGTAGCCGACGTGGTTCGTCGGCCAAACACAGATTGGAGAGGGTAGAGAGATGAGCTTCGAGGGCCACGTCGAGGGGTTTGCCCTATCGGACTTCTTTCAAGCGATCCACCTGGGTGGACGCACCGGTCTCGCGAGAGTCACCCGAGGTGATCGCTCGTCGACGATCCTGTTTCGCGAAGGGCGCATCGAATGCGCCAGTGCGAGCGGCGAGCGACAGCTCGGATCCGTTCTGATTCGCAAGCAGATCATCACCGCCGACGATCTGACGCGTGCGCTCAAGGCGCAGCGTGAGCGGCACCGCCATCTTCTCCTCTGCTCGATGATCTCCGAGCTCGGAATCGCTTCCTACCGCAAGCTCGAGGTAGAGACCGAGGAGTACATCCGCGGCGTCATCGCCAAGGTTCTCAGCTGGGAGGACGGAGTCTTCGTCTTCCAGCCGCACTCGATCCCGCACGAAGTTTCGGTGCTCAACAAAGGGCTGAGCGTCGAAGAGCTCCTTCTGAGCGGTATGTTCACGACCGAGACGGTCTCGGGGTTCGAAGAACAGCCGATCGAGGACGAAGCGGAGTGGTAGTCGCAGACCGGTCTCGCTGATTCGGCGGAGCTACTTCTTCGGCTTCGCCTTCGGCTTCGGCATGCTCGAGATCCACTCGCCGAGGACTCGAACCGCATCCCAATCGACCTCGGACGAGGCGAGCGAAGGCATGCGGCCGGGACCCGTTGCCATCATGCGCGCGAGGATCTCGGAACGATGCGGCTCACCGGGCGCGATGATCTTCGAGCCTTCGGTCAAGAAGCGCTTCTGTCCCGGGTCCGCTGCGATCGCGCGCATGCGCTGCCAAGGAGTCTCGAAACGCAGGTCGGCCTTCGAGACGCCGGTGCCACCGGGTCGGTGGCAGATCGAGCAGTTGACGTCGAGGTAGGCGCGAGCGCGTCCACCGACCGACTCGCTATCGTCTCGCCAATCCGGGTACGCGGCGAGATCCGCAGAAGGCTTCGCTGGCTTCTCCGTGAAGACCTCGAGCTGCGTGAGGAAGCCGATCTGATTCGCCTTCGCGCCGCCGAAGTCGTGCACGCGGTTCATCTGCTGCGTGTTCAGACCGAGAACGAATCCCTCGGTCTTCGTGTGACATGCGTTGCAGTCCGAACGGCTCGGAAAGTACCACGACTGCTTGGCCGGCTTGTCGCCGTCCTGCGCCATCGAGTACTCGTGAATCGCCGCGGAATCGAGAAGCTCCGCGTCGCTGAGGTCGTCCTTCCACTTGTAGGTGTAGCCGACCCAGCCTCGACGCGAATGCACGAGGAGGCGCGTCTCGAGACGGTGTGAGCCACCGCCTTCAGCACCGTCCAGCTCGAAGGTTTTGACGAAGACGGTTCCTTCGGGGAACTCCCAGGCTCCCTTCTCGTTGAACTTCACTTGACCGCTCTTCGGAAGCGCGAGGTAGCGCGTCTTCTTCGCGCCATCGGACCAGAGCGGCACGTTGACGTCGTAGGGAATCAGCCCTGGGGCGGGGACCATGTTCTTGACGTCCTTGAATAGGTTTGTCTTCGACAGGAGACGCGGGAAGGCCGCCGTATCGACCTGCTCTCCCTTGCGCCTCTCGAAGCGGTAGATCGATCCGCGACTGAGACGGAAGAGCTGACCGAAGCTGGCCTTCTGGACGTCATCGCCCTTCTTGGCGTCGAACGCGGTGACGTAGACCTCGCCCTGCTCGTCCTCGCCGAATCCCGTGACGGGCATGAACGAGCGCGCGATGAGCGAGTTCGAGGTCACCTTCTTCGCTTCGCGATCGTACCGAAGGCCCCAGACGTTGAAGGTCGCGAAGTCGGCATAGAAGTAAACTCCGCCGAGCTCGGGGTGCTTCTTGCCACGATAGACGAAGCCGCCCGTGATCGATTTCCCCTCGTGGCGCGTGTACTCGAAGATCGGCGGGATGAACTCGTCGCCCGTCGTCTCAGCGTCCTCGGAGAAAAAGTGATCTCCCTCGCGCACCTTCCAACCGTAGTTGCCGCCCTTCTCGATGATGTCGACCTCTTCCCAGAGGTTCTGGCCGACGTCACCGACCCAAAGGTCGCCGTTGGCGCGATCGAAAGTCATGCGCCACGGATTGCGAATGCCGTAGGCCCAGATCTCCCCGCGCACGCCTTCGCCGTACTTCTTCCCGGCCTCGCCGACGAACGGGTTGTCCTTCGGGATCGCGTAGCTCTTGCCTTCGTCCTTCTTGTCGACGTCGATGCGCAGGATCGAGCCGAGCAGCGTCTTCAGGTTCTGGCCGTGACCGTGCGGGTCGTTGGCTGAGCCGCCATCGCCGAGACCGACGTAGAGCATGCCGTCCGGACCGAACTCGATGCTTCCGCCGTTGTGATTCCCGAAGGGCTGCGCGATCTGAATGATCTCTTCTTCGGAGCTCGGATCTGCGCGATTCGGATTGTCCGCCGAGACCTTCCAACGCGAGATGCGCGAGGCGCGTGGATCGATCGAGTAGTACGTGAAGAAGACGCCGTTCTCTTTGTACTTCGGGTGAAACGCGAGGCCGAGGAGCCCTTCCTCGAAGTGGCTCGTCTTCGCCTTCTTCTGCACGTCGAGGAAGACCTCGGCCTTCTCGGCGTCCGACTTGTTCGGAAAGACGTGGACGATGCCGGGCTGATCGACGACGAAGATGCGGTCCGAGCCGTCACCCGCGTGCGTCAGCTGGACGGGACGGACGAACTCGAGCTTCGGAAACGCGTTGACGATCTCGAGCGGCGGCAACGGATCGGGCGAGCCCATCAAATTGCTCGTGTCGACCGCGACGAACTTCGCGGGAGCCGCAACGGGACTCGGACCGGCCGGCTTCGCGCGAATCGACTCGGTCACGAGCGAAAAAAACATGCCAACAGCCAAGAGAAAAACCGAGACAAACGCACTGTGCCGATTCATATTGTCCTCGATGTCTGAACAGAGCCTGGAGACCGCGATCCCTCCTCGCGAATTTCGCGAACGATGATTGTGATTCAATCGGGGCGCGCGGGTCTACGGGAAAAACGACCCTCTTCCCGGGATCCGGAAGTTCCGTGGAGGGATGCGGGAACCTAGCAGCCCGTTGAAGAAGTCGATTCGGCGTCCAAGCGGCTGTTAGAAGAGTTCTCGGACGTTGTA
>CAYZGY010000960.1:0-3215 GCA_964478085.1 uncultured Planctomycetia bacterium | reverse complement strand
GGTCTTCAAACGGGTAAGCGAGAAAATCCGCCGGCTCTTGCCGCGCTGGTTTCTCTCCGCGTGATTTCCGCGAAACTCCAGGTTAGGCTACCCTCATGAAACGAACACTCCGGACCCGATCGGTCGTTCTCTTTTGTGCCCTTTCTCTCGTCGGCCTCGGCACGAGCTGCAGCAGCACGTCCGGCGGTCGAGCCGGGCCCAGCTGGTGGAGCGGGCGAGATCGTTACGAGCTCGACGTCGGACTCGCCGCGCAGGCGCGAACAGCGCTCAACGATCCCGATCTGGACGGGCCGGACTTCGACGAGTTTGACGGCAAGCCCGAGCACTGGGAGCAGCCCGAGAGCAGCCGTGCGAATCGCGGGGGGCTCGGCGAAGTCATCCTGGGAGAGGTCATCGCGATCTTCCCAGGGGCGATCGTCCCGGGGCTCGGACACTACTACGCGGGCGACTACCGAACGTCGTCCCAACTTCGCCGTGTCGGCGGCCTCGGGCTCGCCCTCTCCGCCATCGGTGGTGGGCTGATCACCGGGGGGGTCTACCTCGACGACGAGGAAGATGTGCCTAACGGTTACGCCTACGGCCTTTACGGCACCGGCGGCACGATCGGGGGCATCGGATTGATCTACTACCTCACCGCCTGGTGGTACGACATCATCGACACACCCCGCGCGGTACGGACGGGAGGGCGCCCGCCGCCCCGATCCGAGTTCGTGGAATCTTTGGATTTCCTCGGCAGCCGTTAGCGCCGGCTCTTGACTCCCCCTTGGGCTCTGAGTACAATCAAAAGACTCCGAGGTATCTCTGAATAGCGTGACGGTGGGCCCGAGAGGGGTCGCTCGTCTTCTGGAGATGTTCGGTTCTTCCACGTTGGAGGTGAGAATGAGCCGGGCGGCGTCAGGCACTCCAAGAGAGTGAGTGAACGCCAGGGGGTCTCTAAGCGGTGAGTAGAAGCTGGATCGCAGCGGATTGCTGCTCGAACGCGACGATCTTGGGTGAGTATCGTCGCGTTTTAGCGAATCGGAGAGGTTTCGAGAATCCTGGTAGCTCGTAGTGGTTTTTTCCGCTCGGTCGACCAGGGGTTGTGGGGATCCAACGCAGGCGTTGAGTCGGGTGTCGGATTTCCAGAGGAATCTCAATCCATCGGATCGGCGGAGTCGCCGCCACGGCATGCGGGATTCGCAACGAGGAGAGAGTGTAGCAGCCATGTTTGCTTCGCGAGACCGATCGCAGGATCGAGTCAGTCGGCAGGGCATCATCGTGGGGATCTTTTGTGCGGTCTTGATGGCCGCGAGCGGTGCGCTGCTTGACACGAACAGTGCATCGGCACAGTTCGCCGAGCCGGTGAGAATCACCGAGGGGTTCGGCAACGTGACCGAGTCGACGATGGCATTCGATCTGGCGAACAACGCTTATATCGTCAGCGTCGTCGACGAGAAGCTGCGTATCGATCTCGTCGGACCGGATCTTCGCGCCTCGCGCGAGCTGCCGGGAGAGGCGACGGGGCAGAGCCAGCCGTCGCTCGTGACGGGTTCGGTCGGGGATGCGTTCATCGCGTTCGCGCAGAACGACACGAGCGAGTTCGGCATCGGTCGAGACATCTACCTCACGCACAACGCGGGCGGGCGGTTTACGGACCCGGAGAAGATCTCGGACAGCATGCTCGACGAGTTCACGCCCTGCATCGCGATCGATCCGGGTGCCGAGCCTCACATCGCGTGGGTCCGGAGCTCGGGCGACTCGGAGGTCGGCGTGGTCGTCTACTTCGATCATGCCAAGAACGTGCGTGTCGACGTGGCTCGAGGCGAGTTTCCGTCACTGTGGGTCGGTCCGGATCGCACGGCGCATCTCCTCTACGCTCGCGACAACGATCTCTACTACACCAACAATAAGAGCGGTCAGTTCGAAGGCGAGGAGCGCATCGTCACCACGCCGACGGAGCCAGAGTTCGTACCGAACATCTCGGGATCGGGTTCTTCGACGCTCGTCGCGACGTACAACTCGACGGGTTCGCTCTACCTCGTGACGAAGAGCGGTAACCAGCCGTTCTCGCCGCCGCGTCTCGTCGAGGCCGGGGGCGTTCTCGATCCGCAGTCGAAGAGCGGAAACGGGGCCGCGATCAGCATCACTTACGCGAAGGACGGCGATATTTACGTCCTGCGTGGTTTCGCGGGAGTTCTTCTCGACACGGAGCCGGTCGTCGCGGGGACGGAGGCGGTCGAGAGCAAGCCGCAGCATGCGGTGGACGTCTGTGGTATCACCCACGTCTCGTTTCTCCGCGACGGAGACGTCTTCTACACGAACAACGCGGGCGAGGTCGTCCCGGAGTTCAGCGCAGACAAGGTGACCGGCGAGGTTCCGCTCCACGTCCAGTTCCAGGATCTCTCGAACGGCAAGGTGCAGTCGTACCGCTGGGACTTTGGTGACGGCACGACGTCGTCGTCGCCGAGCCCGAAGCATGCTTACGAGGAGCCGGGCGAGTACAACGTGTCGCTGACGGTCTTCACGGCGAACCGTGAGGAGACCGTCGTCCGCGAGAAGTTCATCGTCGTTCAGGAGCCGCACAACACGATGTGGATCCCGAGCCAGCGTGTCTACCAGGGACAGGAGCAGGTCTACTTCCCCGTTCGTGGAGCGCACCGTGACGAGGTCATGGCGTTCCAGGTGCACGCGGTCTTCGATCAGAATCTCCTCTCGGTGCACGATTGCACGCGCGACGGTACTCCTGTCGCGTCGCTCCAGCCCGAGATTTGGGAGTGCAACATCTTCGCGCGCAGCGTCGAGATCGGTTGCATCTTCGATTTCGTCCCGCCGTTCGACGGACGTGCCTTGCCGCCGACGAACTCGGGTAACACGCTCGTCAACATGCTCTTCGACGTCGCGGAAGAGGCGCCCGCCGGAGCGGTGACGGAGATCGAGCTTATCAACAACCGAGCGGTGAGCCAGATCTTCAACGTCTTCACGGTCGACAATCGTTCGAAGCTCCCGGTCCTGACCCCGGCCCGCGTCGAGATCGTCTCGAGAGACGCCGCCGAGGTCGCCGGCGCGTTCGTGCGAGGTGACGTCGACGGCAGTGGCCGCGTCGATATCTCGGACGGCATCGGCCTCCTCAACTTCCTCTTCACGGGAGGGGACGAGCCGGTTTGCTACGACGCCGCGGACGTCAAGGATGAAGGCGCGGTCGACATCAGTGCCGCGATCTACCTCCTCAACTTCCT
>CAYZGY010000959.1:0-3216 GCA_964478085.1 uncultured Planctomycetia bacterium | reverse complement strand
CGGAGATCGTTCCACCTTGCACGTTCGCGCTGATCTCACCGACGACGTCGAGAGGATCGCTGCCGATCCAGAAACGCACGGGGGTCGAACCGCCGACCGCGTCACGGATCTGCTGAATCGCCGCGTCCTTCGCCGACTCGAACACGGGGCCTGTCGGACCGACGACCTCCATGCTGAAGCTGTCGTCGAGCACGACGACCCGCTCGTCCTCGCGCCACCCCGCGAGCCCCTTGATCACGGTACGCGCCACGGCAAAGACGAGGAAGAGTATCAGCAGCATGCGCAGGAGAAGAAGCAGCAGGTCCTCGAACTTCAGTCGACGCCGATTACTCGACATCGCCGCGAAGAGGAAATCCATCGCTGCCCACTCGTGCACGCGGTAGCGACGCTTGTTGAGCAGGTGGATGATGATCGGAGCCGACGCGAGCGCGGCGCCCCAAAGCATCATCGGATTGACGAAGAGCTCGGCCATTCGATCAGCCCCCAGCCCCCGCGCCGCTCTTCTTGCTGCTGCGCCGCGAGATGAGTCCCGCGAGCGCCGCGGAGATCGACTCGCCGTTCGTCAAAAGCTGATAGTCGAAGCCGTGGCGCTCCGTGCTCTTTCGAACCGAACGCAGGAACTCATCGAGGACCTCGAGGTATTGCTCGCGCAAGCGTTGCGGCTCGGTCAGAAGCTCGCGGCCGTCTTCGAGACCTCGGAAGAGGATGTTCGAATCGAAGGGAAACTTCATCTCGGCGTCGTCGAGCGTCTGGAGGACGACCGCGTCATGCCCGCGAAAGCGGAGGAACTTGAGAGAGTCCTCGACCTCATCGGCGGAGACGAAAAAGTCCGAGAGCAGGATGAAGAGACAGCGCCGAGGAAGCTCGCGCACCGCGCGCTCGAGAACGGGCTTGAGCGCCGTCTTGCCCTCCGGCTGGAGTCCACGGAGCTTCGAGACGATGTTCGCGAGTCCGAGAACCTTCGAGCTCGGCGGCACGAACGTGCGCATCTCGCTGTCGTGAACGATGAGGCCGACCGCGTCTCGCTGACGGTGCAGCAGATAACCGAGGCCGGCCGCCGACGTCGCGGCGATCTCGAACTTGTTGAGGCCCTTACTTTCCGCGTCCGGGTCGGAAAACTGCTCGGCGCGGTACGTCATCGACTTGCTGGCGTCGAGCACGAGCACGGCCGTGATGTTGGTCTCTTCCTCGTAGCGCTTGATGTAGTAACGATCCATGCGCCCCAAGACCTTCCAGTCGAGGTGACGCAGATCGTCGCCGGGCACGTACTCTCGGTGCTCGACGAACTCGACGCTGAATCCGTGGCGCGAGCTGCGGTTCTTGCCCGCGAGAAACCCGTCGACGATTCGCTTCGCGACGATCTCGAGGCGGCTCAATCGAGCGATGAGCTCAGAGTCGAAGAATCCGTCGGCTGACAGCGTCATAGTCGGGTCTTTCGGTAAACGCCGGCGTATCTTCGACCAGTCGGAGCACGAGGGAGTCGACGGTGAAGCCGTCGGCCTCGGCGAGGAAGCTCGGAAGAATTCGGTGGCGGAGAACTGGAAGCGCGACGGCTCGAATATCCGAACGTGTCACGGAGAATCGCCCAGAGAGGAGCGTGTGTGCTTTCGCGGCCAGGAGAAGCGCTTGAACGGCGCGCGGCCCGGCGCCCCAGGCGATGTTGGCGCGCACCCAATCGGAGGCGCCCTCGTCGTTCGGTCGCGTGCGACGAACGATGCGGGTCGCGTACTCTTGGAGGTGCTTCGTCGTCGGAAGAGCACGGACGAGCTGCTGCATCGCGAGCAGCTTCTCTCGCGAGACTACCGAGGCGACCATGGCGGAAGCCGTACCCGTCGTGCGCTTCAGGATCGCCTCTTCTTCGAGAACATCAGGGTAGTCGATGACGATCTTGAAGAGGAAGCGATCGAGCTGCGCCTCGGGAAGAGGGTACGTGCCCTCTTGCTCGATCGGATTCTGCGTCGCGAGGACGAAGAACGGTTCGGGGAGCTTGTGACGCTTGCCGCCGACGGTGACGAATCGCTCGCTCATGCCTTCGAGGAGCGAAGCTTGCGTCTTCGGCGGCGTGCGGTTGATCTCATCGGCGAGAAGGAGGTTCGTAAAGACCGGCCCCTTGCGAAACGCGAAGTCGCGATCGCCTGTGGAGCGGTCCTCCTGAACGATGAGCGTGCCCGTGACGTCGGACGGCATCAGATCGGGTGTGAACTGGATGCGGCCGAACTCGAGTGAAAGCGCCTGCCCGAGCGTGCTGACGAGAAGTGTCTTCGCGAGACCGGGCACTCCTTCGAGGATCGCGTGACCCTGCGCGAGGAGCGTGATGAGGAGTTGGTCGACGACGGCATCCTGACCGACGATGACGCGTCCGATCTCGTGCCGGAGCCTTCCGGTAATGTCTTCGAGTTGGTCGATCAGATCCAGGCTGCGCTGGTCGAGACTGCGGGGTCTCGAGTCAACCCAGTTCGATCCCGGGGCGTCAGCGGGCCTCACCGTTGATAGACCGGAAGTCGGTTGTACGGCATCTGGAGGCACAGGAGCGCGATGACCGTGCCGTAGATGTCGCCACCGTCTTTCCCCTCCCACGAGCCGTCCGACATCTGCTCACCGAGGAGCATGTTCGAACCTTCGCGATAGAAGGTCTTCCAGGCATCGCCGCCGAGGACGAACTTGGCCTGGGTGAGGTAGTACTGGACGTACTCGGCGTGGTGTCGGGACTGCCACTCCGAATCGATGTTCGTGTGAACGTGTCGCGCTATGCGACGGATGATCTCCGTGTTGTACTCGCCGGCGTTCCACAGCGCGACGACCGAAGCGCACGTGACGCCGGGGCGTGTGTTGTAGGGATTGCTCGTCGCGCGATACTTGACGCTGCCGTCGGGGTTCGCCGAGAGCTTGATGTAGTGGATGCCCTTGTCGATCATCCGCTTCGGCACGTAGATGCCGGCATCACGACACGCGCGCAGCGCCTGAAGCTGCGTGACGACGAGCGTCCCTTCGTCGTCCCAAGCATTCGCCTCGTACCCCCAGCCGCCGAGCTCGGTCTGCGATCGCTCGCAGAGCTTCACCCCGGCCTTGAGGACCTTGCGGATCTCTTCGCGACGCTTCTTGTTCTTCTCCTGACCGAAAATCTGCGCGAGGTATGTCAACGCGAAGGCGTGACAGTACATCGGCCGACGCTCGTACGCGTTGACGTCGTGGATCAGCCCCGTCGTGTGCGACGTT
>CAYZGY010000958.1:0-3217 GCA_964478085.1 uncultured Planctomycetia bacterium | reverse complement strand
TCGCGAGCTGCGCTCGAAGGGTCTCCTCGACTCGACGCTCGTCGTCTGCATGGGAGAGTTCGGACGCACGCCACGCATCAACCGCAACGTCGGTCGTGATCACTTCCCGCGCTGCTTCAGCGCCTTCGTCGCCGGCGGCGGCGTCAAGGGCGGAACGGTCATCGGCAAGTCGGCCAAAGACGGCATGGAGGTCAAAGACCGTCCCGTCTACATCAGCGAGCTCTACGCGACGATCCTCTCGATGCTCCGGATCAATCCGATCAAGGAGAACAAGCTCGCGATCGGACGCTCGATCAAGATGGCCGACGGCGCCGAGCCGATCACGGAGATGTTCGTTTAGCGTCGAAGGGAACTGGGGCACCACAAATCTCACGGGCGCGAGCTCGCGCTTCGTCATGCGCGTCGATTCGGTATTCACGAATACACACAGGAGGGAGAATCATCCCGCAGCAACCACCCAAAGGTCCGCGTGGTCCCGGAGGTCGAGGAGGACGCCCGGGAGGTGGAGATCGGCCGCCCGAGGAGCCCTACCGAGCGCCGACGAGCGGTGGCGGTGGTCGCAAAGCCTCGGTCGTGGGTAGCGTATCGGACGACAGCAAGAGCGCTCAGATCTGCAAAGCCTTCAATACTCTCGCTTGAGTCGTGGGCGGACTCCTCGTCGCGGGAGGGGTCATCATGTTCTGGAACGGGATCAACGCCCCCCGGGCCGCGTGAAGCGATCGAAATACGTGACCCTGTTACTGACCATGGCGCTGTACGGCGTCATCGCGTGGGCATGGTTTGCGTTCGTCTCCAGGATCTGATTGACGTTGATCGACTCGAGGGGGCACGCCGAGCAGACCGCGCGCGCGACGATGGCGATCGCGAAGCGTCAGCAGCAACGCTGATCGGACAACCGCCTCTCAGTCGAAGACGAGAGCCCCGAAACGCTCGAAGGCATGGAAGTTCCCGCCCGCGCTCGCCCACTCCCACTTCGTGTGGCGAGCGTGGTCGTGGTCCATACGGTAGAGATTCGCACGCCAGCGCATACCCTTCTTCGGCGGAACGTTTCGTAACGGGCGTAGCAGCTGGAAGGGAATGAAGAACTCGGCCGTCCAACCCTTAACGATCGCTCCGGGCCCATGCTCGTTGCCGATGACGCTCGTCTTTTTGCGCGCCTTGCGCTCGCCGTCGTAGAACCACGGACGCCACCCGAGGTACTTGCCGTCAAGATTCGGCACGAGGATCGCGAGCTCCTTGCCCATCGGTGAAATCTCGTACTCGAAGTAGAGCGGGTGCTTTTCGTCGGGCCAGAGGAAGATCTCGAAGACGTCTTCCGTCCAGAGATCGGCGAAGTCCTCTTTGCCGGTCGTCGTCAGAAGCTCGTCGCTCCCCTCCATCACACAGTAGATCCCCGTGTCGGAGTAGAGCAGCTTGAAGCGCGCCCAGTACGGAAGCTCGTCGCCGCCGTCTTCCTCGCGACGCGTCAGTCGAGCCCATTTCGCCGACTGCCAAGCGGGGTTCGAGCCCGTCCCGGTGACCTCGAAGTCCTCCGTCTTCGGAACGCGGTACTCCGGACGATGAGCTTCTTCGGACAGACCGATGAGCCCGGCTGTGACGAAGGCGATCAAGAGCGCGGCAGCGAGAGCTTTTTTCAACATGACGAGCACCGTCCGAAACCTTGAAGGAGAAGGCACTGTTTCCGAAGATAGGAGACACGAAACAAAAACGACTGCCAACCCCGGAACCGACGAGCCGGAGCCCGAAGAAACCTTGCCGCCACTCGACGACGAAACTCGCGCGACCATCACCCGGATCATCAAGAGCTGTGTCTACGGCGACCTCGCCACGATCTCGGCCGACGGCACTCGTCCGAGCGTGCGTCCTGTCTGTGCGTTCCTGCAGGAGGATATGACGATCCTCGTGCCGAGCCATTCACAGACGCGCAAGATCGCCGAGATCGCGAACAACCCGAACGTCGAGATCTGCTTCGTCGACAAGGAGCACTGGCAGGTGCGCGCCGCGGGCACGGCGGAGCTCGTCGAGGACAAGTCGGCCAAGAAGACCCTCATCGAGACCACGCTGAACCCGAAGCTCTGGCACGGCTTCTTCCCCGAAGGCGAGCACGACGAGCGCTTCGTGCGCTACCGCATCCATCCCGAGTCCTTCGAGTGGATGAAGGAGTGGGAGCTCAAGTACCGCCGCGTCGACCTCTCTTAGCCTTCGCTTCGATCTTCTCGATGATCTCGAGGAGCGTGGCGTGGCGCAGGTCGCCCGAGTCCGACTCGTCGAGCACCTCGTAGAGCCGCTCTCGAACCAGGAGGACCAAACTCGAAAACGCGTCCCCGATCTGCGAAGCCTCCTCCGCGGTAATCCCTCCCTTCTC
Source organism: uncultured Planctomycetia bacterium (assembly GCA_964478085.1). Lineage (GTDB taxonomy): Bacteria > Planctomycetota > UBA8108 > UBA8108 > UBA8108 > CAYMLL01. The sequence continues at coordinate 852 of CAYZGY010000958.1, read as the reverse complement.
CGCGAGAAACGTGAACGCGAAATCTTGCTCCGCCTTCCTCTCGCTTCGCAGCCCCGAGAGCACATGCTCGAAGGCGCGACGGCGCCACTCGAGAAAGAGCTGAGACCGGCATGGCTGGTGCACCCGACTCGAAAGAACACTCCCATCGCGAGCTCTGCGCCTTCCCGACGGCGCTGGTCCCGACTCTCGAATACCTTTGTTATCCCCCTCGCACGCCTTCAGCTCGACCACCTCCCACTCGGCGAGAATCACGAACGCGCTGTGCGCCGCCTCCGAATTCTCCGAACACGTGACCCTCGCGAGCCAGGGTACGCCGGCCCGACCGATCATCTCGAAGGCCCAGCACACGGCCTTCCGATCGGCAGCACCCACGCTCTCGAGCTTCGTCGCGAAAGCTGCGGCCAGACGTCCCACCAGGATGGGCACCTTCGGTGGGCGCAGCTCACCTTCATCGTAGAGGAGGAACTCCTCGTCGTCGCGGAACACACCTTTGATCTCGTAAGGCCCGATCCATCCGAGGATGTGCATCGCCCACTCGAGCTCAGCGTCCCTCGAAGCCTGCAGACGAGAGATCAGCTCCGCGGCGACGGGCTTGAATGAGCGCCGCGGAGATTTCCCTCTCCAGTTGGTATGAGTCCGCTTCCGTCACGAGCACGAGAGAGAACTCCTCAGGGCTGGGATTCTTCGGTCCGTTCGGCCGCTCCGCGACCAGACAGTCGAAGATCGCACCGACCGCACGAAAGCACCGACGTTCGAGAAGCTCCTTCGCCGCGCTGATCCGCTCCTCGATGTCCGCGGACTCGAGTTGCGCAATGAGCTGATTCTCCTCGAGACGATCACGAATCGTCGGCG
>CAYZGY010000957.1:0-3223 GCA_964478085.1 uncultured Planctomycetia bacterium | reverse complement strand
CTCCTGTGGCTGAGCCGTTCTCCTACACCGTGCGCGTCCTCGACGCGCACGGACTGACGATCGAGCCGCCACTCCGCGCGGAGATTCGAGTCTTACCGGACCGACGTCCGCGCGTGCGCGCCGTGATGATCTCGCGCAAGGTTTTGCCGACGGCGAAGCCGACCATCGAGTTCGCGGCGCGGGACGATTTCGGGCTCGCTCGGATCGAGGTCCACGTAGGGATCGAACAGCCCGGCGAGGAGCCAGGGGAGCCCACCTCTCGCGTCATCCGCGAGTTCGCGAAGCCGGTTGATCGTGTCGCGGACAAGTACGCTCTCGACCTCTCCGCGTACCCTCTGCGAAAGGGCGACGAGGTGACTCTCGTCGTCGAGGCCTTCGATGAACGCGGCCTCCTCCCGAGCGAATCCGGGCGGAGCGAGCCTCTTGTCTTGCACGTCACCGACGAACGCGGTGTCATCAGCTCTATGCACGAGTCCGACGAGCGCTCCGCCCGACGACTCGACGAGATCATTCAGAAGCAGCTCGGAATCGGAGGACCCCGATGAACGCTCTTCGTCTTGAACGCCCCGTCCTGCGAGGCTCCCGTCTCTCGACGACCGCAGCCCTCTTGTTCAGTCTCGCGGTGTCTTCTTTCGGGATGATGCCCTCGTCACTCGACGCGGCGGATGCCGATTCGCTCCAAGTGAAGCAGCGCGCCCAGCAGCGAGCGCGAGAGATGGCTCACGAGCTCGTCTCGCGCATCCTCGATCTTCAGCTGAGGCAGCTCGAGGAGAACGGCCTCTCGCATCTGCAGCTCTTCCGTGATATCGGCAGCATGCGCAAGAACATCAAGGGTCTCGTCGAGGCCGAGATGCTCGAGGTCGTCGAGATCTTGGCGCAGGCTCAGACTCAGGATGATCCCGATCTGCGTTTCCAGGCGGTGCAGAAGGCTCGGGGGATGATCCGTGAGATCGTCGCCCGACTCGCGTTCGAACGGCAGAATCTCCTGCGTCGATTGAAGACGGCCGAGCTCGCGGCTCAGGTCAAGCGGCTGATCGCGGCGCAGGCGGTCGTGCGCGACAGTACCGCGGGAATTCTCGAGCAGCCGAAGGCTCAACAGGAGTCGTCGATCCTCTCGGTGATCCAAGATCAACGGGACGTCAAGACGCTCTTCCTCCGCCTGCTCGCGAGCCTCGAAGACGTCAGCCGGTGGGGCGGGGCGATCTCGACGGGCGCTTCGGACGGGCTGCGCATCCTCAAGACCCTCACCGTCGGAACCCACCTCGACGAAGCGGCCAAGAGCCTCGAGTCTTCCGACACGCGCGAAGCGGCGAATCGGCAAAGCGCCGTCATCAAGGGACTGACGCTCCTCCTGCGAAAGCTCGAGGAGACGCAGGGTCTCATCGGTTCCGATCGTGACGCTGCTCTCGAGATGGTACGGGAGCTCGCGAAGCGCCAGGAAGAAATTCAGGAGGCGACCGAGGAGGCGGATCTCGCCGACATGGAGAGTGCCGAGGCGCTCGTCAAGGACCAGTCCGCTCTCCACAAGGACCTCGGCCAGCTTCAGACCGCCCTCGCATCGGAGCCTGACGCGATCGCGCTTCTCCAAGAGGCCAAGACGGCGGCCTACGAGGCGGCGGGTGGGCTGTTCGACATGTCGCAGGAGAACGCGGTCGAGCAACAAGACATCGTTCTCGAGAATCTCCAGGCGATCGAAGACAAGCTCCTCGCATCGTCGGAAGACGATCTTTCCGGGCGAAGCTCCGAGGAGCTCGCCGAGCGTGTCGAAGATTTGCGCGCCGCCCGTGAGGAGGTCGCGCAAGCGCAGGAGAAGCACGACGAGGCGACGAGTGTCGCGAGCGAGGATACGTCTCGAGCCGGCGAGCTCGAGGAGGAAGTCGTCGCGAAGTTGACGAACGAAGAGGAGCGTGATCTTCCCCGCGACGTCGAGTCGCGTATCGCCGAGGCAAAGGATGCCGCGCTGTCGGCAGCCGATGCTCTCGACGAGGCTCTCGCGAACGCGAGTGAGCCGAACGAATTGGCGAATACTGGTGAGCCGGAGGGGCTGGTGCCGGAAGTCGAAGGTGCGCTCGACGACGTCGGTGACGCGCTCGAGCGAGCCGCCGCCGAGATCGACGCCGCCATCGCCGATGCCGAGCGCGAGCAACGAGCGGTCGAGATCGGCGAGCTTGCCCGTGCCGCCGAGGCGCTCGACCGAGCTGCCGCTGCGGAGCGAGAGATCGCCCGACAGGCCGAGGAGCTAGCCGCTGCGACCGAAAGGCAGCCGGATACCGCCGCGGCTATCGAGGATTTGGCCGCGGAGCAGGCGAAGGTCGCCGAGGTCGCACAGAAGATCGCCGAAGGCGCGCGGGAGGCCGCTCCCGAGGCCGCGAAGACTCTCGACGAGCTGAAGCCCGAGCTTGAGAGCATCGCGAAAGATCTCGAGAAGGCGAAGGCCGACGCGACACCGCCTCCGGCGGCGGTCGCGGAGAAGGCGAATGAAGCCGCGCGCGATCTTGCTGCCGCGGCCGACGCGATTCGACAGGAGATCGCCGAGACGGCGAACGAGCTCGTCGAGGTCGCGGACGATCAGCTCGAGGGAGTTCGCGACTTGCGTGATGCGGTCGACGAGGCGCTGGCCGCAGAATCAGGCGCCGAGAGTGACCAGGCGACGGGCGCAGAGCTCGTCGAGCGTCTCGAGCAGGCGCAAGAGAAGGTCGAGGATGCGATTGAGAATCAGCTTCGCGCGGCCGGTCGTGTCGATGAGGCGAACGCGGACGAGGTCACGCAACGCGTCGAAGAAGCCGCTGCCGCACAAGCTGCTGCCGACGCCCAGGCCCGAGAGCTCGCGAGCGGAAAGGATAGTCGTGCGCTCGACGCGTCGACCGCACAGCAGAAGGTCGCGTCGAAGGTCGAAGACGCGCTCGCGGCACTCGGCGAAAGCGCTCCTTCGAAGAGCGCTTCGAACGAGGGAGACTCCGGATCGGAGCCCGAGGGCGAGACTCCGAGCGATTCGAGCCTGGAAACTGTTCAGGATGCGCTCGAGCGTGCGGGTGCCGCGGCTGAAGAAGCGTCGCGCGCTGTGCTCGACGGCGACGCGGAGCGCGCAGAAGCCGCACGGGAGCAGGCGAGCGCGGCACTCGGCGCGGCTCTTGAAGCGGCGAAGAAAGGGGCGTCACAGGCGGCCGAGTCGGCGCCGTCCGCACCTCAAGACGCGCGTGCACAGAGTCGCGTCCCTCCCCAC
>CAYZGY010000956.1:0-3224 GCA_964478085.1 uncultured Planctomycetia bacterium | reverse complement strand
GGGCTCTGGCTCGGGCTCGGGCTCGGGGGCTGGTTCGAGGTTTTCGAAGATGTCGAAGAGGAGGGGGACGTATTGGCCTTTCTTGAGCTCGTCGTCTCCGAAGAGTCGGATCTTGCCGTACTCGCCGTCGTAGCCGGGTTCGGTTCGCACTTCGCCTCGGCGCATGCGGTCGATCGCTTCGGCGACGAGCTCCGTGCTCGCCTTCTTGATGTCCTCGATCGGGGCTTCTTCGAGGATCGTCAGCTCGGAGCCGATCTTCGACACGAGCGATTCGTACTTCTGCTGCACGCGTTGGCTCTTCGGGCCGACGCCTTGGATTTCGGCGATGACCTCCTCGAGGGGAACGAGGCTGCGGAACGGCGCGGCGGTTTCGGGTTCCTTTGGCTCCTCGCGGTCGGCGAGCTCGGCAACGCGGTGGAGGACTCCGAGGGTGAGAGGTTTGCCGCAGTCGGGGCAGCGGCCGTCGTGCGAGCGGGACTCTTCGGGGGAGAGGCGAACGCCGCACTTGCGGTGTCCGTCCATGTGGTACTTGCCTTCCTCGGGGAAGAACTCGACCGTACCGCCGTAGTTGTCACCGGTCTTGAGCGCGTCGCGCATCGCCCAGTAGCTCAGCTCGCAGTCGAACGCGCAGGCTTCGCGACCGATCTTCGGGGGCGAGTGGGCGTCGGAGTTCGAGACGAGGGTGTACTTGTCGAGCGCGGAGAGGCGCCAGTTCATCGGCGGGTCGGACGAGAGGCCTGTCTCGACAGCGAAGATCTCGCTCGTCAGGTCGCCGTAGCAATGCTCGATCGTGTCGAAGCCCGACTTCGATCCGAGCACGGCAAACCACGGCGTCCAGATGTGCGCCGGGATCAGGTAGCAGCCTTCGCCGCCTTCGAGCGTGATCTCCAAGAGGTCGCGCGAGTCGAGCCCGAGGATCGGTCGGCCGTCCGACGAGATGTTGCCGATGCGTCCGAGCGCCTGGCGGATCTTGTCGGCCTTCTCGAGATCGGGAGCGTAGAGGAGGTGATGGACCTTGCGCGTCGCGTCGTCCTTCTTGTAGATCGTCGAGATCTCGACCTCGAGCAGAAAGCGGACGTCGCCACCCGCCGCCGCTCCCGAGAGCCAGGAGTCGACTTCCCTTTCCATGTCGGGACGCAAGCGGTAGAGACCGGGCTCGGCGGGAACGAGCTTCTCCTCGAGTTCGGCGAACCACTCGGGATGCGTGAAGTCGCCCGTGCCGACGACCGACACTCCCTTCTTGCGAGCCCAAAACGCCATGTGCTCGAGATCGGCATCGCGACTCGTCGCACGCGAAAACTTCGAATGGATGTGCAGATCCGCGTAGAACACCACCAAGTACCACCTTCGAGTGCGCTAGGCTTTTGCTGAGCTGATTCGCTGAACCGAACGGATCAGTGCGGGATGTTCGCGGCATTGTAGGGGAGGGCCGCGAAAAGCGCCAGGTCGATCGGTCGGTGGGGTCGACGTCGAAGCAGGGCACGTATTGCTTGCGGAGCTGAAAGCCATCGCCTTCCCAGGTTTCCACGTAGCTCGGAAGTGCTCGCGCCCCGGCTGGGTAGTCCTTTCCAGTGACGCGGCAGTCGGCTCCGGTTGACCCGTCTCCGTCTCCGTCTCACAGCGCGAAGAGGTCGGCCTCGATCCAGCCACGGAAGCCCTCGACGAGCGACTCGTTCACGGTATCGTCTGTAGCATGCTGAAACTCGAAGAGTCCACCTGGGAGGCGCTGCTCATGGCGGAATTCTCGAGAATGCCTGTTCTCCATGTCGGACTCGAGCCATCGGGCGAGTGAGAGCCGTTACCTCCACGGGCGTTCACGGAATCACAGGAGTTTGCCATGAGCGATTCGCGATTCTTCCCCTCCGTTCGAGTCGGTGTCGTCACCGTTCTCGTGTTCGCGTCTGTGCAGTTCTCGAGCCGTGCGGAGCTTCGGGGCCAGGGCGGCTACGCGTGGGTCGATCAGCTCGGGCCGGGCGACGCTCGGGCCAACTCGGTCGCGGCCGAGGGGCCGGACGTGTACGTGGTCGGCCAGGTGAGTTCGGCGTTGCCGGGGCATTCGGATGCGTGTCGAAACGACGCGTTCATTCGAAAGTACGACCCCGACGGTAATGAACTCTGGGCTCGACGGTTCGGAACGGAGGGGGGCGACGAGGCGCATTCCGTCGCGGTGCACGGTTCGCTCGGGTACGTCGTCGGTCTGGTCGAGCTCGCTCTGCCCGGCCAGACGGATCAGGCTCCGTTACCGGCGCCGAACAGTCCGACCGATGCGTTCGTTCGATGCTACGACGCGGACGGCACGGAGATTTGGACCGATCAGATCGGCTCGACGGCGTGGACGCGTGGCTACGGTGTCGCGGTGAATGACGACGGCGTGTACGTGGTCGGCAGCGCGCAGCATCCCCTTCCTGGCCAGGAAGGACTGGGAAGCGTCGACGCCTTCGCGCGGAAGTACGATCATGAGGGCGTGGCTCAATGGACGAGAACGCTCGGCTCCTCCGACGTCGATATCGCGTACAACGCCACGACGATCGGGACGGAGGTCGTGATCGTCGGGCAGGTCGACAGTGAGATGGAGGGGGCAGTCGAGCCAAGGTGAGTGGGACGCCTTCCTCGTCGAGATCCATCGGAACGGTGAGGAGATTTGGAAGAGGCAGTTCGGAACCGCGGGTTTTGACACGGGCTGGGATGTCGTTGCGAGCGAGGACGCGATTTACACGATCGGCAACGGAGGGCAGGGAGAGGAGGGCGTATTCGTCCAAGCTCACGGCATCGAGCTCAGTGACGATCTCTACGAACGCGGGCTGGGTTCAGACGCGACGGGGGCCCGGGAGACTGGGCTCGCGCTCGTCCCGCTCGGGGCGGGCGGCGAGATTCGGGCTCAGTCGAGCCTTTACGACACCGACCGACGGATCGGCGGCGTGTCGATCTCCGTTTCCGAAGCGGGGTCTTCGTCGCCGGGTGCGTGTTCTCCGCGTTTCCAGAGGATGAGCACGAAGGTGGAATCGCCGCACGCCACGTGTGACGACGGGAACGCGATCGCCGACATCGTGATCACCAACGGATCGTCCAGCTCGCAGACTTACTCCTGGAATTACCATGAGGGCGTCGACGACTGCGACGACGAGGTCGACGAGGACTGCGACGACGATTCCGAAGAAGAATCCGCCGAAGATGCAGAAGAAAAGAGCGACGAAGAGGGCGGGGCTAAAGCAGATTAGCATAGC
>CAYZGY010000955.1:0-3225 GCA_964478085.1 uncultured Planctomycetia bacterium | reverse complement strand
TCTTGCGCGACGAGAGCCTCTCCTTCGACATTCGCGCGGAGGCAGCGCTCGCGCGCGCGCAGATCGGCAATCGCGACCCGCTCGTCGACTCGTTCCTGCGAACACTCCGACGAGAGCCGTCGCATCGTGGCGAGCTCGCACAGCTCTTGATGAGCCGCGGCGGCGATAAGGCTTCCGATGTGCTGGAGGAGCTCGACCGCCTCGAACGGGAGAATCGCGAGCTCAAACGACGCCTCGCGAAGACCGAGGGCGCCGGGAACGGCCCCGATGCCGTGCAGGAGATCGTCGCGCTCATTCGTCGTCACTTCGTGGACCCGGGACAGGTCGACGACGAAACGCTCGCGATCGCGGCGTTCAAAGCGCTCGCTGAACAGCTCGATCACGTCCACTTCTACTCCCCCGACGATCTCGCCCGACTCCGTGCTCGATCACTCGGTCGCCACTTGGGGCTGGGCGCCGATTTCTTCAAGTACGACCGCGGCTCACCAATCGTCGTCGCGCGATCGTTCCATCCGCGGCGCGGCATCTTGCCCGACAGGAGACTCGCTGCGGGTGACCGCATCACCGGAGTCGACGGAATGGCCACGCGTGGCGTCAACCCCGACGCGATCCGCGCCATCCTGCGTAGCAAGTCCCCCGGGGCGGTCGTGCAACTCGAAGTCGAGCGTTGGGGTTGGGAAGGACCTCGCTGGATTCCGGTCGAGCTCGGGTCGGTCGACATTCCGACGGTCGAAGCCGAGCTCTTCCCGGCCAACATCGCCTACGTCCGGATCACCCGTTTCGCCGAGCAGACCGCCGACGACGTCGGCTCGGCGATCGCCGCGCTGCAATTCGAGAGCGGCCAACCGCTCGCCGGATTCATCCTGGACTTGCGTGACAACTCCGGCGGGCTGCTCGAGGAGGCCGTCCGCGTCGTCGATCTCTTCGTCGACGATCGAGGCCGGCCGATCGTTACCCAGGTCGATCGCGACAACTCGACCGCGCAGACCTACCACCCCAACGACGGGCGCACGTTGGACTGTAACATGGTCGTTCTCGTCAACGGCTCGACCGCGAGCTCGTCCGAGGTCGTCGCGGGATCGCTTCAGGATCTCGATCGCGCACGTGTCGTCGGACGCACGACCTACGGCAAGGGCGTCTCGCAGCAGCGTTACGATACGCCCGAGAGCGTCGACCGGCGCGTCGGCGGCAAAGCGGCGATCAGCCTGCCGAACTACTATCTGGAGTTGCCTTCGGGTCGACGCTTCCACCGACCTCGCGACGCGAGAAATCGTCCCATCGCGGGCACGACGGGCGGAATCGTCCCCGACCTCGTCGTCTCGGCGTTCGAGGACGAGCTCGATCGGGACGAATCCGAAGAGTTTCTTCGCCTCCAACATTCGGACGAGCTCTACCGCTACGTCAGCGCGAGCTATCGCGTCTTGAAGGCTCACTGGGAGGAGGGGCCGCGGGATCTTCTCCAACCGAACAACTACCCCGAATTCACCGAGTTCTACAACTCGCTCGGCACGACGTTCGACGAGGAGCGCGTTCGCATCACGATCCGTACGGCGTTCCGCCGCCATCTCGAAGACAAGCAGCGCCGCTCGCTCACGAGCATGATCCACGAAGACCCTCAGCTCCAGAGGGCCTTACTCGATCTGGGAATTCGGCGCAACTCTTCGCCGGTCTACGCGAAGTGGCTCACGGAATCTCCCGACAAAGAGCCACGAAAGACGGGCGAAAAGTAACGCGGTGGGCGCCCGCTCAGGCGCTGATGACCTGAGTCCGACTAAACGTCATCAAGCTCATCGTCATCGTCGAGATCCGGCAACGAACCTTCGTCGTCGTCGTCGTCGTCGTCATCATCATCATCATCATCATCATCATCATCCTCACCATCGTCGTCGCCCGCGAGCGCGTTCTCGAACTCGGCCTGACGACGGCGATTGATCTCCTGGACCTCCTGAGCCGCCTGCATGTTCTGCTGGAACACCTGCATGGCGAGGCCCTGGATCGCTTGAAGGTCGGCCGGCTTGAGATCGAACGCGATGCGCACCTTGGTGCCGTCCTGCTTCGGCATCAGCTTCCTGACGAGACCCGGGAGCGCCTTGCCCGCGTCGCCGAGCTCCGAGGCGGCTGCCATCGCCGCGAACTGCAGCCCACCGATCTGCTGGCCGATCATCTTGAGCTGCGACGCGGCGTCGTCCTCGTTCGGGGCGTTCGCCGTGAGGTCGAACGAGAGGCCTCCGCCCTTTCCGTCGAGCGAGATCGAGATCGCGTTGAACTTCCACGGGCTCGCAGCCGTCGGATCCTGGGCGGTCACCACGCCGAGCATCGCCTGCTCTTGGGCCGAGATCGGAGCGACGATCGAGAGTGCCGAACCACCGGCAAAGCCCTTGGCGAGGCCGCTGAGCGTCTCGTTTCCGACGATCGATTCGCCCTCGCCCTGCGTCAGGTTCATCGCCGCTTCGAACTGCTGCTCGAAACCGAAGACGGCGCGTGAATCCGAGAGGAAGGTCAGTGCGGCCGCAACCTCTTCGCCCTCGGGCTTGATCGAGAACATCTTGCGACCCGCGCTCTCCTCCGTGTCGCTGATAATGTTGGCGGCCGTGAGACCTTGCTCGATCTTGGCGGGCTTGAAGCTGCCATCGAGGATGGCGACGATCGGCGGCGCGTCCGCGGCTTCGAGCGCGGCGACACCGTTCGTGAGGTCGACACCGATCGTGATCGTCTTGATGTCCTTGAACGGATTGAGCTCCATCAGCTTGAGGAGCCCGGCCACCTGGTCACCGCCGTCCATCATTCCGGCGAGTCCGTCGACGCTGTCGAGTGCGCCGGGAGGAAGCGCACCGTCCGGTGCGAGCGACTCGACCATCGAGACGAGCTTCGCGACGTCGAGACTGATGACGCCGTAGCCGTTCGGGATCAGGCTCGCCGCGACACCGGTCGTGCCGGCGCCGCCACTGACGTTCGTGTCGTCATCGTCATCGTCGTCGCCGTCATCAACATCATCATCGTCATCGTCATCGTCATCGTCATCGTCATCATTGTCGTCGTCGTCATCAGCCACCGCGACACGAGCGTCGTCGTCATCGTCGTCGTCGTCGAGCTCCGGATCGTCGTCGTCGTCATCATCGTCGAGGGGATCGTCGAGGGGATCGTCGAGGGGATCGTCCTGATCCTCATCATCGTCGTCCGTATCGGCCGCGGCGATCTCCTTTTCCTTGTTGCCGCCCTTCGGCT
>CAYZGY010000954.1:0-3227 GCA_964478085.1 uncultured Planctomycetia bacterium | reverse complement strand
CGTAGCTCGTTCGGCCGGACCGCGACTCGAGCCACGGCACGTCGTTCGGAAGCTGGCCGGGCAAGTCGATGCCACGGATGACGATCGGATCGACCGTCGCGTTCGCGATCGAGATCCTCGCGACGACGAGGTCTCCGAAGCTCGGCGTGCCACTCACGAACGAGAGCGCGACTTCCGGATAGAGCCGCGCGAGCACGGCGGGATCCGGATCCACCTCTTCCTGGGAAGTGCAACCCAGGATGATCACCAGAGGAGCTGCCGGGAGGATCGTCCGAAGAATCGCCGAAAGAACCGTTCGCTGCATGTGTCTCCCCTCTCCTCGAGAAGGTAACGAGTCGAGCCGCCACACACCACTCTCGAAGCGCGGGCGGCACATCGCGGCCGAGCGCGGACTCGCGATCCGAGCCGCCTGTCGGGTAAAGTAACGGGCTGGCCAAAACTCGGGAACGACCGCCTTGTCCGACTCTCCATCACGTACCTTTGTCGGCTTCGGATTCGGAGCCATCCAAGCCGGACTCTTTCTTTTCGAGGCCGCACGTTCCGGAAAGTTCGATCGCATCGTCGTCGCCGAGGTCGTTCGAGACGTCGTCGACTCCATACGGGGCTCGAACGGTCGCTTTTGGGTCAACGTCACCCACTCGGATCGGATCGAGGCGGTCGAGCTCGGTCCGATCGAGATGCTCGATCCGGCCGACGAGGCCGATCGAGAGACGCTGATCGCCGCGGTCGCCGAGGCCTCGGAGGTCGGCACGGCCGTCCCGAGCATCGATTTTTACGCGTCGGACGCCCCCGAGAGCATCCATCGGATCCTCGCTCGAGGACTCGAGAGACGGACGGCTCCCCAACCGCTTGTCGTCTATGCGGCCGAGAACCACAACGAGGCCGCGGAAGCGCTCGAACGCGCTATCGCGGTCGAGCTCGGGCTCGACGGTTCCGATCGTCCGAACGGCGTCGCGTGCCTCAACACGGTGATCGGCAAGATGAGCGGGATCATCACGGATCCTGCCGAGGTGACCGCACGCGGCCTGAGGACGATCAACGAGACGTCACCTCGCGCCTTCCTCGTCGAGGCCTTCAACCGTATCCTCGTCACGAGCCCCGAGACGGTGATCGGGCGCCCGGTCGACCGCGGACTCGACGTCTTCGTCGAGAAAGGCGATCTCCTCCCGTTCGAGGAAGCGAAGCTCTACGGTCACAACGCGACCCACGCGCTAGCGGCTTACCTCGCGAAGCGAGCCGGCATCACGTCGATGGACGGCCTGCGCGAGATCCCGGGTGCGGTCGACTACGTCGCGGCCGCCTTCCTCGATGAATCGGGGGCGGCGCTCGTCGCGAAACACGCAGGCATCGACGAGCTCTTTACGCAAGAAGGCTTTAGAGCCTACGTCGAGGATCTCATCGAGCGCATGTTCAACCCGCACCTCGGAGACCTCGTCGAGCGTGTGGCGCGCGATCCCCGTCGCAAGCTCGGCTGGGACGACCGGCTGATCGGGACGCTGCGTCTCTGCCAGAGTCAGGACGTCGAGGCCCCGAGGCTCGCTCGCGGCGCGGCGGTTGCGACACTGCAGCTCGCCGCGGAAGCCGGTGCCGAGCCGATCGCCAGCTTCATGGACGTAAACAATTTCCTGATAGAGGTTTGGAGCGATCCCGATGGCGCCGGTCCGCGCGGAATCGAACGCTCTCGGATCGTCGCGAGCGTCTCCTCCGCGGTCACCGAGTTGAGCGCGATCTCGGGGGACGATCCACGGGCACTTTTTGCGTAGAAGCCGCCCGCACGATGGGCCATAATTCTCGGTTCTGTCCGGCGCGAAGCGCCCGGAAACCGCCGATCCCGCAACCGATCCCCGCTGGTTTTCCCCGAACGATATGGCCCACCCAATCCTGATGCCCAAGGCCGGTCAGTCAATGACCGAAGGTACGATAGTCACTTGGTTTAAGAAAGAAGGCGAGACCGTCTCCCGCGGCGAGCCGATCCTCGAGATCGAGACGGACAAGGCCAACCTCGACGTCGAAGCCCCTCAAGACGGAGTCCTGCGGAAGGTCTTCTTCGAGGAAGGCGCGGTCGTCCCCGTGCTCGCGGCGATCGCGGTGCTCGGCGACGCGGACGAGTCGATCGACTTCGGCGTGATCCAAAAGGAAAACCCGGGAGAGGATGCCGGTAGCGGTGGCGGCGGGTCGGAGAAGCCCGCGCCCAAGCCGAAAGCCGAGAAGAAGGCTCCCGCGGCGTCCAAGCCGAAAGCCGCACGAGCGACTTCGCGACCTGCGGCAGCACCCGCGGCGGCGGCGTCTCCACCGACGACCCCGATGGCAGCCGCTCCACTGGCGGCCACCCCGCTGCTGGCGGCCACCCCGCTGCTGGCGGCCACCCCGCTGCCGACGGCACGCGTCGCCGCAGCCGTGACGGGATCAGCCAAGCGCGTCTCGGCTTCACCGCTCGCCCGCCGCCGCGCCTCGGAACGCGGCGTCGACCTCGCGGCTCTGAAAGGAACGGGACCGGGCGGCCGTATCGTTCGTAGTGACGTCGAGTCGGCCCCGGCCTCCGCGTCGAAGAACGGCGCCAATGGCGCGGCCCTCGCTCCCGCGTTCGGTCCCTCGACGCCCTACCCGCCCCCGAGCGAAGATCCCGGAGAATCGATCGCCCTCGACGGCATGCGCGGCGCGATCGCGAACGCGCTCCAACAGTCGAAGAGCACGATCCCGCACTTCTACATGACGATGGCGATCGATCTGACCAACGCGCTCGGCGTCAAAGCCGCGTTCGGTCAGGCCGGTGTCCGTGTGACGGTCAACGACCTCATCGTCCGCGCGTGTGCGCTCGCTCTCACCGACGAGCCGAAGGTGAACTGCCGCGTCTTCGACGACCGCGTCGAGTACCCCGAGGACATCAACATCGGTATCGCGGTCGGGACCGAGGATGGCCTCGTCGTTCCCGTCGTGCTCGGTGCCCAGCAGTACGATCTCGCGGGCATCGCCTCGGCCACGCGAGAGGTGGTTCAAGGCGCGCAATCCGGCAAGCTGGTCGGCAGTGGGCAAGGAACCTTCACGATCTCGAATCTCGGGATGTGGGGCGTCGAGTCATTCACCGCGATCATCAATCCGCCGGAGGGCGCGATTCTCGCGGTCGGCGGCGTAGCGCAGGAGCTCGTCCCGATGGCCGGAGGCTTCTTCCCACGGTCGATTCTGCGCGTTTCGCTGTCGTGTGATCACCGTGCGATTGCTGGTTTGAT
>CAYZGY010000953.1:0-3234 GCA_964478085.1 uncultured Planctomycetia bacterium | reverse complement strand
CCGACGATACGCGACGTGCACGACGGCTTCGATCTTCTTGTCCCCACCCGAGAGCGCCGTGCCCCAAAGTCCGCTGTTCCGAAGTTCCGCTCGATCAGCTGAAACGGCGATGGGGAAGAAAAATGCGCGGAACGCCGGGAAACCGAATACTCCGGGCATTTCAGACGTCTAAGGCCCGTTGAGTTTCGACGCGATGGGTCGCGTGTTTCGGCTATCTTTCTCGAACCCGGGAGGGGGGGCTCGGTCATGGATCGCATCTACAGCGTGCCCAAGTCGTTGTTCGTGCTTCTCGGTGTTGTCGTGTTCGCTCGACTCGCGTTGGTCGGTCCCGTGATCCCGCCGATCGCCGCCGACCCTGATCCGGGTTGCCTTCCCGGTGACAACAACGGCGACGCGGAGACGGACATCACCGACGCGGTTCATCTTCTGCGATTCCTCTTCGACGGAGGACCTCCGCCCGTCGCGTGCGCGCAAGCGGAGCCGTGCCGACCGCGGCGATCGTTCCCGACTCGCGTCTACACTTCGAGAACCAGCCCACCTTCGCGATCTTCTCGGGGCATCGTTCGTTCGTGTTTCACATGCTCGTGTTTCACGTCGCGAACACGGGCGAGCACCCGATGCAGATTCACGGTGTGACGACGCAGACGATCCAGCCGGGGCAAGGGATGGCGCTGGCGATTCCCGGGAACATCACCGTCGAAGCTCGCGCTCTTCCCGACGCGGGACCCATCTCGGGCTGGTTCGAGGTGCGCCACGTCGAAGCTCCACGCGCGCCAGCGCCGAACTGATCAGTAGGACAGGTTTTGCGAGAGACTCTTTTCGACGTCGTCGATCGAGAGTCCGCGTCGCTGTGCGTAGTCCTCGACCTGATCTCGGCCGATCTTTCCGACGGAGAAGTACTTCGACTCCGGGTGGGCGAAGTAGAGGCCGCTGACACTCGCCGCCGGGTACATCGCGCAGCTCTCGGTGAGCTTCACGCCTGTATTCTTCTCGACGTCGAGCAGATCCCAGAGGATCGGCTTTTCCGTGTGATCCGGACACGCGGGGTAGCCGGGAGCGGGGCGGATGCCTCGGTACTTTTCACGGATCAGGTCTTCATTCGAGAGCTCTTCGCTCGCGCCGTAACCGAATGCGACGCGGGCGCGCTCGTGCAGGAGCTCCGCGAACGCCTCTGCCATTCGATCTGCGAGGGCCTTCGCGAGGATCGAGCGGTAGTCGTCATGCTCCTTCTCGAAGCGCTTGCAGAGAGCCTCGATGCCGAAGCCCGCACTGACCGCGAACGCGCCGACGTAATCCTCGCGACCGTTCGTCTTCGGTGCGACGAAATCGGAGAGACAGTATTTCGGTGCGTTGACGTTTCGGTCCTGCTGTTGACGCAGGCCGTGAAGCGTCGTCAAAACCTCGTCACGCGAATCAGCACGGTACAGCTCGATGTCGTCGCCGACACTGTTCGCCGGGAAGAGCCCCCAAACGCAGCGGGCTTCGAGCAGCTTCTCGGCGACGATTTCGTCGAGCAGCTTCGTCGCGTCTTCGAAGAGTCTCCGCGCCGTTTCACCGAACTTGTCGTCTTCGAGAACGCGCGGATACTGGCCCTTGATCTCCCAAGTAGCGAAGAAGGGCGTCCAGTCGATGTACGGAACGATCTCTTCGAGCGGGAACTGCTTCTCGACGTGAATGCCGAGTGCGGACGCGTCGGGTGTGGCGATCTCGGCGGCGGCCCAGTCGGTCGAGAATCCCTTCTCGCGCGCTTCCTCGATCGTCAGAAGCGGCGCTTCCTTGCCGCGGCTCGCCTCGTGGCGCTCGCGCAGAATCGTTTGCTTCTCGGCATTCTCGCGTCGATACGTCGTACGAACACTGTCGTCCGTAGTCGTCAGGCTCGAGCAGACGTTCACCGCACGCGAAGCGTCGAGCACGTGGACGATCGGATTCTCGTAGGCCGGCGCGATCTTGATCGCGGTGTGCGCCGGGCTCGTCGTCGCACCGCCAATGAGGAGTGGCGTGTCGAAGCCCGACTTCTTCATCTCGCTCGCGACGTGAATCATCTCGTCGAGGGATGGCGTGATCAAGCCACTGAGGCCGATGAGGTCAGCGTTCTGCTCACGGGCAGTCTCGAGGATCTTCTCGCACGAGACCATGACGCCGAGGTCGATGACCTCCCAGTTGTTGCACGCGAGAACGACGCCGACGATGTTTTTGCCGATGTCGTGGACGTCGCCCTTGACCGTCGCGAGGACGAGGCGGCCTTGAGCGCTGGCGCCGGGGTTCGCGCTTCGTTCTTCCTCCATGAACGGCTCGAGGTACGCGACTGCCTTCTTCATGACGCGCGCGCTTTTGACGACCTGAGGCAGGAACATCTTCCCGGCGCCGAAGAGATCGCCGACGACCTTCATGCCCTCCATCAGCGGCCCTTCGATGACGTCGAGAGGGCGTGGGAGCTTCCGGCGAGCCTCCTCGGTGTCGGCCTCGATGTGTTCGGTGATGCCTTTGACGAGCGCGTGCGAGAGTCGCTCTTCGACCGTTCCACTGCGCCAGGCTTCGTCGACCTTCGTCTCGGACTTTTGCGAGCCCTGATCCTTGACGCGCTCGGCGAGATCGAGCAGACGCTCGGTGGCGTCTTCGCGTCGATTGAGCAGCACGTCCTCGACGTGCTCGAGCAGCTCCTTGTCGACCTCGTCGTAGACCTCGAGCATGCCGGCGTTGACGATCGCCATGTCGAGCCCGGCTTCGATCGAGTGATAGAGGAACGCGGAGTGCATCGCCTCGCGCACGACATTGTTGCCGCGGAACGAGAACGAGATGTTGCTCACTCCGCCGCTCGTGCGGGCTCCGGGGCACGTCGCTTTGATTTCTCGGACGGCTTCGATGAAGTCGACCGCGTAGTTGTCGTGCTCCGAGATTCCCGTCGCGACGGTCAGGATGTTCGGATCGAAGATGATGTCACAAGGATCGACACCGACCTTCTCGGTCAGGAGTCGATACGCACGCCGACAAATGCGGACTTTGTCCGCCTTCGTCGCGGCTTGCCCTTCTTCGTCGAAGGCCATGACGACCATCGCGGCGCCGTAACGCTGCACGAGTCGCGCTTGTTCGAGGAACTTCTCCTCGCCTTCCTTGAGGCTGATCGAGTTGACGATGCACTTGCCCTGCGCGCAGCGCAGTCCCGCCTCGATGACCGACCACTTCGAGCTGTCGATCATGATCGGAACGCGCGCGATGTCGGGCTCCGACGCGACG
>CAYZGY010000952.1:2428-3235 GCA_964478085.1 uncultured Planctomycetia bacterium | reverse complement strand
GGGAGGGACACGCCGAGGTCGTGTCCGTGATCCTCTGGCGCAGGAAAGGTCTGAAGTCGATTCTCGTAGTAGTGGTAATTGCTGAACGCGATCAGGCTCTCATGGCGGCTGCGGTAGTGCCACAGGAGCCGCATCGGAGGAAGGCCGCTCGCTTCGCACTCGTCGAGGATGCTCTCGACGTCCTGGACGATGTCCTCGTCTTCGACCTCATCTTCGTCGTCAGCCGGCTCGAAGAAGCTCGTCGGTGGCAGCTGCTTCGAGTCTCCGACGACGACGACGTGGGTGCCTCTCGCGAGCGCACCGATCGCATCCCAGACTGGAATCTGCGAGGCCTCGTCGAAGATCACGAGGTCGAATGGCGGGTACGAGGCGTCGAGGTACTGGGCGACCGAGAGCGGACTCATCAAGAGGCACGGCTTGAGGCTGGGCAGCAGATTCGGGAGGCTTTCGATGAGCTTCCGCACCGGCATGTGGCGTCGTTGCTTCTTGAGCTCCCGTTGGAGGATACCGACCTCCGATCGTTCATTGACATCGCCGCGCAGGTCCGCCCGGTTGGATCGAGCGCTGAGACGCGCTCGTACCAAGTCTCGAGAGACCCGCATCACCTCCTGGTCGAGGTTTCGGAAGCGTTCGATTTGGCGGGCGTGTTCTGCGCTACTGAACCGACGTAGCAGGTCGTCCGCGTCGGTGATGGCGCCCAGCCAGGACTCGCCGAACGACCTTTCGAACGCCGGCGAAAGTTGATCGAGGGCGAGGCTCCCCGCCTCGAGCCCTTGTGACAAGGGACGAAGTCCCGCCGACTCTACC
>CAYZGY010000952.1:0-2418 GCA_964478085.1 uncultured Planctomycetia bacterium | reverse complement strand
CCCCCCCCCCCCCCCGACTCTACCTCGTTCTGCACGCTACGCCAGTAGCACCACTCGCGGAGCGAGTGTCGCTCGGAGCGCAGCGACCGGCTGAACTCGGCGACGCGATCGAGATAGCCCGGATCCTTGCGATCACCCCACGCGTCGCTCGTCGAAAGCGCGAGGAGCTCGTCGAGCGCTTCACGATGTTTCTGAAGCTTTCGAATCTCTCGGACGATCTCGACCAGGTCGGCGCGAAGACTCGAGCCTTCGGCCGCCAGATCTCGCTCGGATGACGCCAGCGATATCACGCGCTCTCGAAGGCCACCGCACCAGCCGCTGTCCTCCTCGGAGATCGCGAGGAGCAGCTTGCGGGCCCGTCCGGCGAACTCGACCTGTGCTTCGAGATCGTCCCAGTCCGCCTCTCCCGCACGCCACTTCCTGCCGAAGAATCTGGAGCCCTCCGCCGAATCCGCGAGTGCCGCGCTATCGTTCTGAAGCTCGACGGCTCGCGCGAGATCGCGTTCCAGCGTAATCGGGTCCGGCACCTTTCGTTGCCCGTTGAGACTCCTGAGTTCTTTTCGTACGGCGCGCACGCCGAGCCAGGAGAACGGGAAGAACTTCTGACGCGCTTGACGGAGCCGATCGAGGGGCTCCCGCAGCTCACTGTCGAGTAGTGCGGGGTTATAGCGAGAGAGTAGCTGTTCCTGCAGCTCGTCGCGCGCTCGCCCTCGGTTGATCCAGGTCTCGAGCTCTTTGCGCAGATCGTCCCAGCCGGATTCCTCGAGGATCGAGCGCTCGAGGGCAGGAGTTTTGAGGAGCAGCACGGCGATCGCCGAAAGAAGTACGATCTGATCGTGAGTCTCTCGCGCGCCCGACGGATCGCGGGACACTCGAAGGGCGCGACTGACGGCCTCGACGGCTTTCTGAAGTCGGTCCGCAGTCTCCTCCAGCTCCGTCGCCGCGCGGTGTACGTCATCCGGTAGAGCCGAGACCCAGTCCTTACGACCCACCGAACGGAGCGGGTGAGAACGTAGATCCCCGACGTCCGCCGCGGCCGTCCCGAGCTTCTCGATCAGCTCGCGCAAGCACGAGAGCTCGTTCGCTGTGGTGGGCTCGGGGTGTCGAATCTCGAGCGCTACTCGAGGCGCGTCTCGAAGTCCGATGAGTCGCGACGTGACCTGAAAGACGCTTTCTCCGAAGGAGCCCGGCTCGTGAATTCGCGTGACGTAGCGGTTGAGGTCCGCGCGGAGACGCTCGATTTCCGAGGCTATCTCTTTCCAGCGCGCCGGCGGATGGATTTTCGCTGCGTGAACGGACTGCTCGATCTGAGCGAGGACATCCTTCTTATTCGTCTTGTTCGAATGTAGCTCGAGGCACCACGGAGTGAGGCCGATCCTCGAGAGTCGCTGATGGACGACGTTGAGCGCCGCCATCTTCTCGGCAACGAAGAGTACGCGCTTTTCATGTCCGAGTGCATGGGCGATGAGGTTCGTGATCGTCTGAGACTTCCCGGTACCCGGCGGGCCCTGAAGAACGAAGCTGCGCCCGTCGTGAGCGGCGTAGACGGCGGCGAGCTGGGACGAATCCGCGTCCACCGGGCAAAGGGTGTCAGCAGCTGGGCGCTTCGCGTCGAGCTCTTCGGGCACGGGGAACGTCGTTCCGTCGTCGAAGGCCTGTTCCGGACGTTCGACGAGATGCCGAACGATCGCGCTGTTCATCAGGTCCTCTGCTCGGTGGGCGAGATCTCGCCACATGAGGAACTTCGTGAACGAGTAGAGGCCGATGCAGGCTTCCTCGGCGATATCCCAACGTCGCATATCGCGGATGCGTTCGCGGAAGCGGCGGAGGATCAGCGCGACGTCGAGGCCGGATTCGTCGAGCGGGAGCTCGTCCAGACCTTCGGTCTCGATTCGAAATCGGTTCTGGAGCATCTCCAGGAGCGTCACGTTGACGCGAGGATCATCGTCCGAGAGGCGGAGCGTGAATCCCTCCTGGATGGACTTTCGCTGAATCGTCAGCGGCAAGAGGAGCAGCGGCGCTCGACGAGGCTCCGAGCTCGAGTCACTCTCGAACCACACGAGGAAGCCGAGCGCAAGGAACAGCGTGTTGGCGCCGGATTCTTCGAGGCTCGTTCGTGCCAGTCGATAACTTTCGAGCACGTTCTTGTCGAGCTGATCCTCGCCGAGGCTCGCGTGGAGACGCCGTTTGGCGAGGTCGGCGTTGAGTACCTCTTCCAGGAGGTCCTCCTGGGTGCGCTCGCGATGCACGTCCGCGCTTCTCGGCGATCCTGTTTCGGCGACAACTGGGCGTGGCTCGAGCCGAAAGGTCTTTTCTTCGGCAAGCGCGTCCTCGAGCTCGCCGAGGTCGGCGACGAGAAGGGGAATGGTCTTCTTCGTCTCCTTGTGGTTGATCAGCCGGTTTCGAAGACTGAGGTCG
>CAYZGY010000951.1:0-3239 GCA_964478085.1 uncultured Planctomycetia bacterium | reverse complement strand
ATTTTCCAGGGCGTCCTGCGGGTCGAAAACGCTGGCAAGTACAAGTTCCACACGCGCTCGGACGACGGCTCGATGCTGTGGATCGGCGACAAGAAGGTCGTCGACAACGATGGGCAGCACGGAGCGCAAGATCGTAGCGGCGAGGTCGACCTGACGAAGGGTACGCATCCGATTCGCGTCGCGTACTTCAACGCGGGTGGCCCGGGCGCCTTCAAGGTTCACTGGGAAGGCCCCGGCGTGCGACGCGGAGAGATCCCGTCGAGCGCGCTTGCGCACTTCGGTCAGGCGATGAAGCCCCTCGGCTCCGAGGACTTCGAGGTCGACCCGGAACTCGCCGAGCGCGGCCGCAGCCTCTTCGGCACGCTCGGTTGCGCCTCGTGTCACGAGATGGGCCCCGGCAAGACGCAGATCGCGAGCCAAACCGTTGCGAAGAACCTCGAGGTGCTCGGATCGAAGGGCGGCTGTCTCGACGACGCACCCTCGGCGCTCGTTCCGCGCTACGCGTTCTCGAAGGAGATGCTCGCGAACCTCCGAAAGAGCCTCGTCGACCGAAAGAAGAGCATCGTCGCGAACTCGACGCCGAAGCTCGAGCAGGGGGTCGCTCACGCGATGGGCGCCTACAACTGCTACGCCTGTCACGAGAGAGACAAGGTCGGTGGTCCGGGCCCGAAGCGCGCCGACTACTTCCTCCCGTCGATGGAGGCCGACCTCGGAGACGAGGCTCGCTTGCCGCCGTCGCTCACGGGCGTCGGTCGCAAGCTGAAGGAGCCTTGGCTCGAGGCCGTGCTCGTGAGCGCGGGCACGACGCGTCCCTACATCGCGACCCGAATGCCGCAGTTCGGCGAGTCGCACGTCGGTTGGCTTGCGAAAGCGTTCGGCTCCGTCGACCTCCAGGGGGAGCCCGCGACGGAGAAATCCGCCGATCCGAAGCTCGCGAAGGACGGTCGCAAGCTCGTCGGAAACAAGGGGCTCTCGTGCGTCTCGTGCCACCGCTACGGCAAGTACGACTCGCTCGGCATCCCCGCAGCGGATCTGACGCAGATGACGAAGCGTGTCCGCAAGGAGTGGTTCCGTTCCTTCCTGCTCGATCCCGAGAGCGAGAAGCCCGGAACGCGCATGCCGCAGTTTTGGCCCGGAGGCAAGGCGGTTCGTGACGACATCCTCGAGGGCAGCACCGATCGACAGATCGAGGCGATCTGGTCGTACCTCTCGAAGGGCAAGGTCGCGAAGGTGCCACCGGGAATCCGCAAGGTCGGCATGGAGCTCATCCCCGAAGACGAGCCGCTGATCTACCGTCACTTCATCACGGGATCCGGCAACCGCGCGATCGGTGTCGGCTACCCCGAGGAGGTTCACCTCTCGTGGGAAGCGAATCGGCAGAGTCTCGCGCTCGCATGGAAGGGGAGCTTCATCGATGCGTCGAAGCATCGATCGGGACGCGGTGCTGGTTCGCAAGGCCCGCTCGGGACGAGTGTGATCAAGCTCGTCGAAGGGGCGCCGATCGCGTTCCTCGCATCCGAGACGGCCGAGTGGCCGAAGGAGTCGGGCAAGGCCGGTGGCTTCCGCACCGGAGGATATCGTCTCGACAAGGCGCGTCGCCCGACGTTCTTCTACACATTGGGTGATATCCGCGTCGAAGACTTCCCGCGTCCGGTCGAGGACGCGCTCGACGGATACCTCGAGCGGACTCTGACGTTCCGTTCGCAGAAGTCGCTCGACGGGCTTTGGTTCCGAGCCGCGAAGGGCGGCTCGATCGTCGAGTCGGCGAGTGGCACGTTCCAGGTCGACAACGCGTACAAATTGACGTTTCAGCTTCCCGAGGGCGCGAAGGCGCTCGTGCGCGATTCCGGTGGCAGCAAGGAGCTCTTGGTGCCGGTCATCGCAAAGGACGGAGTCGCGAAGATCGTGGAGGTGATCCGATGGTGAGTCGAAAGATGAAGATTCGAACCCTGAGCTCGTTTGCCGCGATTCTCATCGCGTTCACGACGACCGCAGCGTACGCCGAAGAGGCGCTGAAATACGTCAAGAAGGACTCGCGCGACGCGACCAAGAAGGCGACGCTCGAGAATCATCCGAACGCTGACGCGCGTATCAACGCGCTCCTCGAGTATCGGCTCGACACCGACTTCCCGAAGACGGAGGAAGACCGCTACTACCGCATCCTCCGCCTCCCGCTTCCCGAAGGCGTGCAGTTCGAGCCCGGTGGTCTCGAGTACCTGCCCGACGGTCGCATCGCGGTTTCGACGCGCATCGGCGACGTCTACCTGATCGGTCGCGCCTTCGAGGAGCCGCCGTACCGGCCCGAGTACAAGCTCTACGCGAGCGGTCTGCACGAGGTCCTGGGACTTTCTCGACGGGGCAAGAGCCTCTACGCGACACAGCGAGGAGAGGTGACGCGCCTCACCGATCTCGACGGCGACGGCCGCGCCGATCTCTTCGAGGTCGTCAGCGACGGTTGGGAGATCAACGGCGACTACCACGAGTACGCGTTCGGCTCGAAGTTCGACAAGGACGGCAAGATGTGGATCGTCCTCTGTCTGACGGGCTCGTTCTCGAGCCAGGTGCTCTTCCGCGGCTGGGCCGTTACGGTGTCGGCGGACGGTAAGATGACGCCTGTCTGCAGCGGTATTCGGTCACCGGGGGGAGTCGGTCACAACGCCGAGGGCGACTTCTTCTTCACCGACAATCAGGGCCCTTGGAACGGAACGAGCATCCTGCGGCATCTTCAGCCCGGCATGTTCATGGGACACCCGGGCGGGAACCATTGGTACAAGGACGCGCCGAACATGGGGCCGCGCCCGAAGGACCCGCAGAGCGGCAGTCGTTGGCACGTCGAGATGAAGAAGATCCCGGAGCTCCAGAACCCCGCGGTCTACTTTCCGTATCGCAAGATGGGCCAATCCGCGAGCGGCATCTGCTGTGACGAGTCGAACGGCAAGTTCGGACCGTTCAAGAACCAGCTCTTCGTCGGTGACCAGACGCACTCGACGGTCATGCGCGTCTTCCTCGAGAAGATCAAGGGCCGCTACCAAGGCGTGTGCTTCCCCTTCCGGCAAGGCTTCGGATCGGGCATCGTCCCGATGGTGCAAGCGCCCGACGGCTCGATGTTCGTCGGCTCGACCGCGCGAGGATGGGGAGCTCGCGGGGGACGCCCCTACGCTCTCGAGAGACTCGTCTGGACGGGCAAGGTTCCGTTCGAGGTTCACGAGATGCGCGCCAAGCAGGACGGCTTCGAGCTG
>CAYZGY010000950.1:0-3240 GCA_964478085.1 uncultured Planctomycetia bacterium | reverse complement strand
CGACCATCCTCCTCGACCATCGAATCTGACCAGCAGATCCTTCGAATCATGAAACGTCTCGATCCCTCGACGCTCGTCCTCTCCACCCTTGTCTTCGTTCTCTCGTTCGCACACGACGCTCGCGCACAGTTCAACTACGACGAGTCGAAGGTGCCGAAGTTCGACCTGCCGGACCCACTCATCACGTTGAGCGGCCACAAGGTCACGACGGCCGACGAGTGGAAGTCGCAGCGGCGCGCGGAGGTGCTCTACCTCTTCGAGACGTACGTCTACGGACGTACACCGACAGGCCCCTTCCGCATTCACGCCGAGGAGTTCGAGAGCGACACGAAAGCCCTCGACGGCCGCGCGATCCGTCGCCAGGTGACGATCCGGTTCTCCGACAAGAGCGACGGGCCGAGCATGGACGTCCTGATCTACCTCCCCGCTTCGGCCTCGAAGGACAAGCCCGCGCCGGTCTTCCTCGGTCTCAACTTCGACGGAAACCACACGGTCCACAAGGACTCGAAGGTACGGATCTCGACACAGATGCACCGCGGGAAGAAACGAACTCCGGGCGAAGATTCGCGCGGCAGGAACGCCTCCCGCTGGCAGCTCGAAAAGATCCTCGCAGCCGGCTACGGCCTCGCGACGATCTACCATGGCGACATCGACCCCGACTTCCACGACGGCTACAAGAACGGTGTCCACCCGCTCTTCTTCCGTCCCGGGCAGACGAAGCCCGAACCCGATGAGTGGACGACCATCGGCGCGTGGGCATGGGGCCTGAGCCGCGCCATCGATTACTTCGAGACGGCCCCTGCGATCGACGAGAAGCGAGTCTCCGTCATCGGATTCTCACGCCTCGGCAAGACAGCGCTTTGGGCCGGCGCCCAGGACGAACGCATCGCGTTCGTCATCTCGAACAACTCGGGCTGCGGCGGCGCCGCTCTCAGCCGTAGACGCTTCGGCGAGACGGTCAAGCGAATCAACTCGAGCTTCCCCCACTGGTTCTGCGACAACTTCAAGAAGTACAACGACCGCGAGAATCTCTGCCCGGTCGACCAGCACATGCTCATGGCGCTCATCGCTCCGCGACCGCTCTACGTCGCGAGCGCATCGAAGGATCGCTGGGCCGATCCGAAGGGAGAGTTCGAGTCGGCACGGCTCGCGAATCCGGTCTACGAGCTACTCGGCACGCAAGGTCTTCCCGCGAAGGAGTTGCCCGGAGTCAACACCCCGATTCACGGCGGCATCGGCTACCACCTGCGAGACGGGAAGCACGACGTGACCGCGTACGACTGGGAACAGTACATCGCGTTCGCGAACAAGCATCTCGGACGCGACTGAGAGCCGACGGCGAGCCCGCCGAGCTCACTCGCGTCGCCACTCGACCTTTCCGTTCTCTCCGGCGCGACCCGGCTGCCCTACCGCTCCTCGTCGACCGTCCCGGCCCCGTCTCCCGCGCGAGGCGCGCGAGACGCCCCAGGGCGAAGACGGATGCGACTGCTGCCAGTCGGAATTATTCAAGCCTGATTCGTCATTCTGGGCGCGCGCGGTTGAACTTTGGGCCCGCACACGTTACGACGGATTCAGTACTCGTCGCGTGCCGTGGAGAGCGTGAGAGATGAACGAATCGAAGTGAGGCCGAACGTGGAAACTGACATGACCGCCGTCCCCGTCTCCGAATGCCTGAGCGGCTCCGTCGCCCTCGGCACTTCTGTCACCGTTCGCGGCTGGGTCCGCACGCGCCGAGATTCCAAGGCAGGCCTCTCGTTCATCCAAGTCCACGACGGCTCGTGCTTCGACGCGCTCCAGGTCGTCGCGAAGAACGACCTGACCAACTACGTCGATGAGATTCAGAAGATCGAGACGGGCTGCTCCGTCGAGATCGAAGGCGAGCTCGTCGAGTCGCAAGGCAAGCAGGACTACGAGGTCCAGGCGAGCGAGGTCCGGGTCATCGGCTGGGTCGAAGATCCGCGAACGTACCCCGTCGCGAAGGGACGCATCAGCTTCGAGAAGCTCCGCGAAATCGCTCACCTGCGTCCACGCACGAACACGATCGGCGCGGTCACGCGCGTACGCCACTGCCTCGCGCAGGCGATCCAACGCTTCTTTCACGAACGTGGCTTCTTCTGGATTCACACGCCGATCGTCACAGCCTCCGACTGCGAAGGCGCAGGCGAGATGTTCCGCGTCTCGACGCTCGACCTGGCCAATCTGCCGCGCACGGAGGACGGAGCGGTCGACTACGCTCAGGACTTCTTCGGTCGCGAGTCGTTCCTGACCGTGTCCGGACAACTCGAGGTCGAGACGTACTGCCTCGCGATGAGCAACGTCTACACCTTCGGCCCCACGTTCCGCGCCGAGAACTCGAATACCCCACGTCACCTCGCCGAGTTCTGGATGGTCGAGCCCGAGATCGCGTTCGCCGACCTTGCCACCGACGCGCAGCTCGCCGAGGACTTCCTCAAGTACATCTACCGCGTGCTCCTCGACGAGCGCGGCGACGACATGGCGTTCTTCGACGAGCGCATCGAGAAGGGCTGCGTCGAGCGTCTCGAGAAGTTCGTGGACTCCAAGTTCGAGCGAATCGAGTACGCCGACGCGATCGACATCCTCTCGAGGTCGGGCAAGAAGTTCGAGTTCCCGGTGAAGTGGGGACTCGATCTTCAAACCGAGCACGAGCGTTACCTGACCGAGGAGCACCTCAAGAGCCCCGTGATCGTCCTCAACTACCCGAAGGAGATCAAAGCGTTCTACATGCGCCTCAACGACGACGAGAAAACCGTCGCGGCGATGGACGTGCTCGCTCCGGGGATCGGAGAGGTCATCGGCGGCTCGCAGCGCGAGGAGCGCCTCGATGTACTGGACGCCCGATTGGAAGAAGACGGGCTCGAGAAAGACGCGTACTGGTGGTATCGAGATCTGCGCCGCTACGGCACCGTGCCGCACGCGGGCTTCGGGCTCGGTTTCGAGCGCGCGATCATCTACGCGACGGGCATGCAGAACATCCGCGACGTGATCCCGTTCCCGCGGACGCCAGGGAGCGCGGAGTTTTGAGATTGCGCTCGCACGTCGATCGCACGTCGATCGCATGTCGATCGCATGTCGGTCGCATGTCGGTCGCATGTCGATCGCATGTCGGTTTCATGTCGATCGCACGTCGATCGCACGTCGATCGCATGTCGATCTCATGTCGATCTCACGTCGATCGCATGTCGATCTCATGTCGATCTCACGTCGATCGCATGTCGATCT